>JANXAF010000003.1 GCA_025062045.1 Thermodesulfobacteriota bacterium | reverse complement strand
AGGACAGAGGAGAGAGTAGAAAGGCTTGAAAGGATAGTAGAAGAGCTTGCGGAGGCTCAGAAGAGGACAGAGGAGAGGGTAGAAAGGCTTGAAAGGATAGTAGAAGAGCTTGCGGAGGCTCAGAAGAGGACAGAGGAGAGGGTAGAAAGGCTTGAAAGGATAGTAGAAGAGCTTGCGGAGGCTCAGAAGAGGACAGAGGAGAGACTAGGTAGGCTTGAAGCCACAGTCCAGAGACTTGCCGAAGCTCAGGAAAAAACAGAGTTGGAAATAGCAAAACTAGCCTTAGGGTTAAGAGATCTTCGCCGCGACTTAGGCGGTCTGAGCTTAACTATGAGCTACGCCTTTGAAAACGAGGCTTTTAGAGCACTACCTAGGTTTTTAAAGGAGAAGTATGGTATCGAAGTAATAGAAAAATTCATAAGGCAGGAGATCCTCGGAAAGGAAATAAATATTTTGGCAAAGGCGAAAAAAAACGGTACGACAGTCTACGTAGTTGGAGAATCGAAGCTTAGACTCGATGAGAGAAGGGACCAGAGTGTAGATGAGGTCTTAGAGGAGCTAGAAGAAAAGGTTCAGGCGGTTAAAAAGGAGTTTGGCGATGTAGAAGTTATTCGGCTCCTTGTGACACATTACGCAACAAAGGGTTTCTTAAGGGAAGCCTCCAAGAAAGGTGTGATAGTTGTCCAGAGTTTCGAATGGTAAAATTCCAGGCTCTATATTTGTGAAAAGAAATTCCATATTCTAAAACCTTCGGGTCTCGGAAGTCCCCTATCCGCTCTTTACCACCCACCGTTGAAAGGATACGGTCTGTGATATATAATCTCACCGGATGGTCCGTTTCTCGTTATTCGATCACGAAGCTGATATAGGCATTGAGATCTACGGAAGTTCGCAGGAGGAGATCTTCAAAAATGCGGCATACGCGCTATTTTCGATAATGGTGGAAGGTAGTGAGCAAAAAGGGTATGAGGTGACAAAGAGTATAATTCTTGAAAAGAACGGTGAGTTACTAATTTCGTTCTTAAACGAGCTTCTTTATCTATGGGAGACCGAAAGAATCATAATTGGAGACTTGGAAGTAGAATTGGAAGACAATAGGCTTAGAGCGACCCTTTTCTGCAGAAGATTTGATCCCCAAATCCATACTCTAAAAAAAGAGATAAAGGCCGCCACCTATCACAATTTCGAATTGAAAAGGCTCGATGAAGGATACATCGCAAGGGTTATTCTAGACGTCTAGGAGGGGAAAGATGGCAGAGGAGAAAACACGCATAAAAAGGATAGACGCTAATAGAATACTTATTCCAAAGCACGACAAAATGAATGTCGACGGAATAGTGTATGTCGACGAAAAGCTATACGAAGTTCTTACAAAGGACGAGAGTTTAAAACAGGTGGAGAATGTTGCGTGTCTTCCTGGGATTGTTAAAGCCTCTTATGCCATGCCGGATATACACTGGGGATACGGGTTTCCGATCGGAGGCGTTGCGGCATTCACAGTCGAGGAAGGTGTTGTATCTCCAGGGGGTGTGGGATACGACATAAACTGCGGCGTAAGACTTATAAGGTCGAATCTTCTTGCCAGGGAAGTATCCGAAAAGATAAAAGAGATCATAGACAGGCTCTTTATAAACGTACCATCAGGAGTTGGTTCCCACAGAAAGGATTTTAAACTTTCTAAAAGCGATTTGAGAAAAGTAGTGAAGGATGGGGCAAAATGGGCTGTTGAGGAAGGTTATGGAAAGATGGGGGATCTGGAGTGCATAGAGGACTCTGGAAGGATAGAAGGAGCTGATCCGGACTCCGTATCCGAAAAAGCTTACGAGAGGGGAAAGGATCAGCTAGGCACGGTTGGTTCGGGGAACCACTTCGTTGAACTAGGAGTCGTAGAAGAGATATACGACGAGGAGATAGCGAAGGCATTCGGTCTCTTTAAAGGACAGCTAACTGTGCTTATTCATACGGGATCGAGAGGGTTCGGATATCAGATATGCGACGATTACATAAAAGAGATGCTGAAGGCCTCCGAGAGATACGGCATATATCTCCCGGATAGGCAGCTTTGCTGCGCGCCCGTTCGATCTCCTGAAGGAAAAAAGTACCTCGCGGCTATGGCTGCAGCCGCAAATTACGCATTCGCTAATCGACAGATGATAACTCACTGGGTGAGGGAGACCTTCGAGCAAATATTCGGTCAAGGTTATGAAAAACTAGGGCTTGAGGTTGTGTACGATGTCTGTCACAACATCGCAAAGATCGAGACCCACAAGGTCGAAAACACCGAAGTTAAGGTTTGTGTCCACAGAAAAGGGGCAACTAGAGCCTTCGGTCCGAACGAGAAAATACTTCCCGAAAAGTACAGGAAATTCGGCCAGCCTGTAATCATACCGGGCGACATGGGAAGAGCATCTTACGTACTTTGTGGAACAAAAAAGGCGATGGAAGAGACTTTTGGCAGCACATGCCATGGGGCAGGCCGTATAATGAGCAGGAATGAAGCGATAAAGACAGCAAAGGGACGCGAAATAAAAAAGGAACTTGAAAATAAAGGGATATACGTTAGGGCTGCAACAAGGGATACTCTTCTTGAAGAGATCCCGGATGCCTATAAGGATGTATCGAGTGTTGTTAAAGTCGTACACAACGCAGGAATATCGAAGCTAGTGGCTAAGATTCTCCCTCTGGGATGCATTAAAGGCTAATTACTAGGTTTTAAGGGGGGTAAAAATGAAGGGGGGGAAGAAGGGTCTTATCATCGTCTTTACCGGAGATGGTAAAGGCAAAACAACTGCAGCGCTGGGCTGTGCGTTAAGAGCCGCAGGATACGGAATGAAAACACTCATGGTTGAGTTTATAAAGGAGGGGGGAAGATCAGGAGAACAGAAAGTTTGTCCGCATATTCTAAAACACATAGAGATCCACGCATTCGGTTTGGGCTTTGCATTCGTTGGAGATGATATAAGGCCTTATATGGAAATTGTTGAAAAGGGCTGGATCTTTATGGAAGAGGAGCTCAAAAAGGGTAATTACGATCTTTTGATCCTCGACGAACTGAACGTTGTTCTGAATCTAAAGCTTCTACCCTTTGAGAAAGTTCACAATTTTCTCGTTGAAAAAGATGAAAAGCTCCACGTGATAATAACTGGGAAGGACGCACCTAAAGAGTTAATAAAGATGGCTGATATAGTGACAGAGATGAGAGAGGTAAAGAACTTAAGCAAGGCTTATGGCGCCATTTGCGGGCTCGATATATAAGGCTTCATCTCTTTACAGGGCCAAAAAAAAGCAGTAAATCATAGGTGTATGCTTCCAAAAGAACGGATAATACTTGCCCTTGACGTGGAAAGATTCCAGGAAGCCCAAAAACTTGTCCTTTCCTTCAAAGACGAAGTTGGTATGTTCAAGGTGGGAAAACAGCTATTTACCCATTGTGGTCCCAAAATAATAGACTTCATAAAAATGAAAGATGCAAAGGTTTTCCTTGATCTCAAATATCACGATATTCCAAACACTGTCGCAAAAGCCTCCGTGGAAGCAGTAAAACTAGGGGTCGACATGTTGAACTTACACGCTTTGGGCGGCTTAAAGATGATGGAAGAGGCAAAGAACGCTGTTCACAACGCAGCAAAAGAACTGGGGATTAAAAGACCGAAGATTCTCGCTGTGACGGTTCTTACAAGTGTGGATCAAGGTGTTCTGGAAGAGATGGGTCTAAAGATCAAGGTCTCCGAGCTTACACAAAACCTTTCGGTTCTTGCAAAAAAAGCTGGAATGGACGGAGTCGTAGCAGGAGGAGAAGACATCGAGAAAGTTAGGAAACTCTGTGGCGAGGAATTCATAATTGTCACACCGGGCATAAGAATCGACGAAAAAATCGATGATCAAAAAAGGGTTATTACGCCAACCGAAGCCATACTTAGGGGTGCAACTTACATAGTTATTGGAAGAACGATTCTTACAAAGGATGACCCACACGCAGAGCTAAGAAAGATAGCCAAATCTATAGAGAATGCCCTATCTTATCGATAAAGACGATATAAGGCGCATCTTAGAGCAAAGGCCGTCCTCAGCAAGAAGGCTTTACGTGGAGAAGGAGAAGGCTTACTTAGCCAGTAAATTTATCGAACTGGCAAAAATGAAGGGGGTCCAATTTAAACTAGTGCCTGAGGCGGCGATAAAGGCCAAAATAAAGTCTAAGGGAGTCCACTTCTTCCTTGAGGTTGAACCTTGCGAATACTTGGAACCAGAAAAGTTCCTAGAACTTATAAGAAATAGAGAGAGTCCGCTCATATTCGCCTTCGATGGAATCTACGATCCTCAAAATTTCGGAAACATTTTAAGAAGCGCCGGTTCATTCAAGGTGGATGGGATAATCGTACCGAAGGACAGAAGCTGTCCCGTAACAGAGAGGGTGATAGAGATATCAAAAGGTGGGTATAAGCACGTAAAGTTAGTTCGGGTCACCAACCTTCCCCGTTACCTTGAAACCTTAAAGGATTTAGATGTTGCTGTTTTTGGTCTCGACGAAGACGGAGAGACGGCAATCTACGATGTGGATTTGACAAAAAGTTCCTGTCTCGTACTAGGGCGTGAGGACGGCCTAAGATCTCTGACCCGGAAAAAATGCGACAAAATAATAAAAATTCCTACGTCGCGGGACTTTCCTTCACTTAATCTGGCAAGTTGCTTCGCCATCGCTCTTTATGAGGCAAAAAGACAGAGAAGTCTAAGATCTATATGAGGCGTTTATCTTCACATAATCGTATGTGAGGTCGGTGGTGTAGATCTCATAAGACGCTTTTCCAAGGCCGAGATCGATTTCAACTTCAACTTCCTTTGAAGTGAGTTTTCTTTTCAACTCATCCTCGTCAAAAGGGGTTTCCACCCCTCCTTTTGCAACTTCCATTCCTTCAATCTTTATGCTTATCCTTTCGGGTCTTATAGTAATATCCGTATCTCCCACTGCAGCAATTATCCTTCCCCAGTTGGGGTCATTTCCGAAAAACGCGCACTTAACTAGAGTCGATCTTGCGATCCTTCTTGCTATTTCTTGAGCCGCCATTTTGGTTTTCGCACCATTTACCTTAATGTGGATCACTTTCGTTGCCCCTTCCCCATCCCTTACAATGAGTAATGCGAGCTCTCTCATGAGGTCTTTTAAGGTCTCAGTGAATATAGAATAGGCCTTCTCATCGATTTCACCTTCGGGAAAAAATAGCATAACAGTATCATTCGTACTCGTTTCACTGTCCACAGTGATCTTTTCGAAGCTCTCCCTGCAATAAGCGCGAAACGGATTCACAAGTACTTCTCTCTTTCCTGGATAGTCAGTGAAGAGAAAGCAAAGCATCGTCGCTAACTTCGGATTTATCATGCCAGCACCTTTTGCGACTCCCAAGATAGAGTAAGTCTTTTTCCCACTAAAAGTCCTCTTTAGTACCTTTGGATACGTATCCGTTGTCATCATTGCGTAAGCGAAATCTTCAAGCTTTGAAGGATCAGCATTATCGACAAGAAAAGGAATTGAATCTGCGATCTTTTCTATAGGTAATCTCTTACCTATTACTCCCGTTGAGGCGAAAAGAATCTCGTCTTCTTTTAAGGATGTCCTTTCAGATATCATTCTGGCAAGCCTTTTTAGATCTTCTATTCCTTCTTTCCCTGTTGCCGCATTCGCGCAACCACTTGTTACAAAAAGCGCTCTTATTTTTCTTCCTTCGAGCTTTTTCGCGTAGTGAATATGGGAAGCCTTTATTCTATTTCTGGTATAAAGGCCAATAAAGGAGAACGGAATTTCGAATAGGGCAAGCCCCAAGTCAAGACCTTCTCCTTTGATCCCAGCTGAGACAGCTGAAAATTTTATATTTCCTATATCACACACTTCTTCCACAGCACTTCTTATACTTCCTTCCGCTTCCGCAGGGACACGGATCGTTCCTACCAACTTTTCTCTGTTTTGTCGTATATGAAGGAGCTCTGTAGTTCATACCGTTCCTCGAAAGGTAAATCTCGGGTTGTCTGTGCTCTACGATTAACGCCTCTTCCTTCGCCGGCTGAATTGCAAAAAGTTTTCTGACAGTATCGACCTTCGTAAGATAGAGCATCTCCATAAAAAGCTCATAACTTTCTCTCTGGTATTCCCTAAGTGGATCCTTCTGTCCGTAAGCTCTCAACCCTATACCTTCTTTTAGGTGATCCAAAGCAAGAAGATGCTCTTTCCAATGATTATCGAGTGAATTTAAAGCGATAAAGCGTTCCAGAGATGAAAAGTCCTTCTCGTCGAATCTTTTGGTCTTTT
Source organism: Thermodesulfobacteriota bacterium (assembly GCA_025062045.1). Taxonomy (NCBI): domain Bacteria; kingdom Pseudomonadati; phylum Thermodesulfobacteriota; species Thermodesulfobacteriota bacterium. The sequence continues at coordinate 207,274 of JANXAF010000003.1, read as the reverse complement.
CTTCATAGGCTTCTATGAGCTTTCCTTTTATCCAGTTTAAAAAACCATCTCTTGTAGCATCTTTCATGTCGAGACCCACAAAGTCAAAATCCATAAAGAAAGTTTCCTTTAACCTCATTTTGAGTCCCTTAAGATCCCATTCCTCCGGGTAAAGCTTTTCAGGGCAGCACTCATCCACTATTTCCTCGCACACTTCCTCAATCATGCTAAGTATCTCCCTTCTTATTTCTTCATCCGACTGGGAAAGAATGTTACGTCTCATACCGTAGACGGTCTCCCTCTGCTTATTCATCACATTGTCGTACTCTAGAAGGTACTTCCTTATCTCAAAATTGTGGGCCTCAACCCTTGCCTGAGCATTTTCAATTGCCTTAGATATTAGAGGGTGTTCTATCGGTACGTCTTCTTTCATTCCCAATTTTTCTAGTATGGGAGAGATTCTATCTGAACCAAAAAGTCTCATTATCTCGTCTTCTAAAGATACATAAAACCTTGATGACCCAGGGTCTCCCTGTCGACCCGCCCTTCCTCTCAGCTGATTATCTATTCTTCGGGACTCGTGCCTTTCCGTTCCTATGACGTGGAGCCCACCAAGTTTTACAACTTCCTCCTTTTCCTTTTCGCAGATCTTTTTTGCCTCTTCTAGTGCTTTGTAGTACTCATCAGTTCCTTTCTGTCCTTTGCACATTTTCAGTGCTAAAAACTCCGGGTTCCCTCCAAGAAGAATATCGGTCCCCCTTCCCGCCATGTTGGTAGAAATCGTTACCGCTTTAAGCCTGCCGGCCTGAGCTATTATTTCCGCTTCGAGCTCGTGATTTTTGGCGTTCAACACGTTATGGGGAATTCCCCTCTTCTTTAACATCTCCGAGAGTCTCTCAGATTTCTCTATGGATAAAGTTCCGACAAGTACTGGTCTTCCGATCTTATATAACTCCTCGATCTCTTTCACCACAGCTTTGAACTTCTCCTTTTCGGTCCGGTACACGACATCGGGATAATTGGTTCTTATAAGCGGTCTGTTTGTGGGGATAACAACAACATCGAGGTTATATATCTTTTTGAACTCGTATGCCTCCGTGTCGGCTGTTCCTGTCATTCCCGCAAGCTTCTTGTACATTCTGAAATAGTTCTGGAATGTAATGGTCGCAAGTGTCTGATTTTCTCTCTCTATTTTTACGTTTTCTTTTGCTTCAAGCGCCTGGTGTAAACCTTCACTGTAGCGTCTTCCAGGAAGGAGCCTTCCTGTAAATTCATCTACTATGATGACCTTTCCGTCCTTGACTATGTAGTCCACATCTCTATGGAAAAAGTTATGCGCTCTGAGAGCCTGATTTATGTGATGAAGAATCTCAATATACTTCGGGTCATAAAGGTTCTCTATTCCAAGGAGCCTCTCCACCTTTGCGATGCCCTCATCTGTAAGGTAGGCGACCTTTAGCTTTTCATCAGCGACGTAGTCCTTTCCTTTGACTAAGTGATAGACAAGCCTATTTATCTTGTAATACTTGTCCGTAGACTCCTCTGATGGACCCGAAATTATAAGGGGGGTTCTTGCCTCGTCTATGAGGATACTGTCCACCTCGTCCACTATTGCGTAATGTAACTCTCTCTGTACACAGTCATCGAGTGAATATTTCATATTGTCTCTTAGGTAATCGAAACCGAACTCGTTATTGGTACCGTATGTAACATCGCACAGGTAAGCTTTTTTTCTCTCCAGATCCGTTTTTTCATGAGTTATGACTCCTACGGAAAGTCCAAGAAAATTGTAAATCGGGCCCATCCATTCGGCATCCCTCTTTGCCAGATAATCGTTTACCGTTACCACATGAACCCCTTTGCCTTCTAGCGCGTTTAGATACACAGGCAATGTTGCAACGAGGGTTTTACCTTCTCCTGTAGCCATCTCTGCTATCTTTCCCTCGTGTAGCACAACCCCACCTATTATTTGTACGTCAAAGTGCCTCATGTTTAGCGTTCTTCTTGCAACTTCTCTTACAACAGCAAAAGCCACAGGAAGTATTTCGTCGAGCGACTCGCCTTTCTCTATCTTTTCTTTAAAATAAGGCGTGTAGGCTTTAAGCTCAGCATCGGTGTGTTTTCTCATTTTCTCCTCGAGAGAGTTGACCTTTTCTACGATCGGCTGGATACGTTTTAGTTCTCTTTCGTTTTTGGTTCCGATAATCTTCTTTATGAGCTTGCCGATCATTTCATGACTGGAGGGTGGCTATGATTCTTTCTGGATGTAGTACGATGTTAAGGGCTTCAGTAATGTCTTTTACAATTATATCAGCTTCCTTTAAAAGGATCTTCGCACAACCCTCCTCTCCTATCACGCCTATTCCAAGAGCTGCTTCTTTGAGCATAAGGGCATCGTTCGCACCGTTACCAATAGCTAAAACCTTCTCTGGTCCGAGCTCTTTTACTATCTTTGCCTTCTCCTCCGCACTGTTATCCTTTTTTACCTTGAGCACGTTGAATCCCATAACGTCTACGTCACTGTCCACACTATCGTACGTATCTGCCGTAACTATGAAGACCCTGATATACCTGGAGATCTTCTCCAGAAGCTCTTTAACGCCCGCCTTTAGTTTGCCGTCCAAGGCAATGGTTCCGTTGTAATCCACGAGAAGGTACTCGATCTCAATGTCTCCCCACCCCGGAATGGAAACACTTATCATATCTACCTCCGGCTTAAAAGTTGGTAACTATTGTAACATAAATCGCTTTTTTTTAATAAGAAAATCTGTCGATTTTGGTTCGCCAAAAAAATTTCGGGTCTTTCGAATACGACAATTAAAAATCAGAAGAAGTGAGAATCTCCAACGTCTTTTTATCGACTATGAGTTTTCCTTCCGAATCTTTCGGTATTTTGCCGACCATATAAAGGATGCTGTCCACAAGAGACCATAGACCGAATCCACCAAACGTTAAGAGCTTGAGAATACCCATTCCGACTTGACCTCTGTAGAACCTATCCGCTCCCAAAAATCCAAAAAAAGTCGAAAGGAGTATTAGTATACCTTTGTCCTTTGAGGATAGTCTTTGCGAGATTCTGTCCACCGGCAAAAACATTTAGATACCTCCCTCCTCAATTAGCATCTCTTTAAATCTTAGAGCGTTTTTTAGTGCCTTACCCATGTGACAGTTGTTAAAGAAAATGTAGGTCTTCTCCGCGAGAGTCGATATCTTTTTTATCTCCGGAATAAAGGATCTCAACTCTTCATCGGAGTACAAATAGTCGTACCGTTCTGATAACGGAGCGTTAAACCAGTTTTTATTTCTTCCGTGGAATCGCACGTAAGCTAAAGAAGATGTCACTTCGAATACAGGCGGCAAAAGCTTAGGAAGCTGAGGTTCATCCACAATACAAAATCCGATCCCGGATCTTTTTAAAAAGTCGAATGTCTCTTTTTTTAACCAACTTATGTGCCTGAACTCGCAAACAATGGGAGAAAATGAGAGTTTTTCACTAACAAAAAGTATATAATCCTTGTTTTTGCTCGTATTGTAGAAAAAAACCGGAAATTGCAAGAGTATAGCCCCCAGTTTTTTAGCGCAAACGAGTGGTTTTAAGGCCTCAGAAAACGAGTTAGAGTTTTTTTCTATCTCATCAGCTTTCGGTTTTACTTCCAGCCTGGGATCAAAAGGATCGTGGGTTATAGTTTTTGGGGCTTTCACCGTAAATTCGAAAAGATCTGGCGTTTTCTCTTCCATTGCCTTTATGGTTTTGGCAGAAGGGATCGCGTAATAGGTGGAATTTATTTCTACGGTCTCGAAGTTAAGCTTGTAGGCGTAAAAGTAAAGCATATCCTTATTCTTGATGTTAGGTGGGTAAACATTTCCCTTCCAGTCTGGAAAAGAAAATCCTGAAGTCCCTATGAGGATCCTTGCTTTCGATTTTTTCTCACAAGACATCTTTCGGCTATGAAAAAAGCTTCTTTAATCTTTCTAAACCTTCTTTTATCCGTTCTTCACTAGTCGTCAAAGAGATCCTAAAATAACCTTCCCCTTCTTCCCCAAATCCGCTTCCCGGTGTTACAACGATTCCTGCCTTCTCTATCAAGTATTCACAGAAGCTCTCGGAGTTAAAACCTGAAGGAACCCGAACCCATAGATAAAAAGTTGCAAAAGGCTTACGAAAAGAAAAGCCTATCGATTCAAGGCCGCTTGTAAGGATATCCCTCCTCTTTTTATAAATCTGCCTTATCTCCTCGACACAACTTTGATCTCCAAGCAGAGCCTCCCTCGCCGCAAGTTGAATTGCTTGAAAGACACCGGAATCTATATTTGCTTTAAGCCTGCCAAGAGCAGAGATAACATCCTTTCTTCCAACCACAAATCCGATTCTCCATCCCGTCATGCAGTATGTCTTGGAAAGGGAATGAAATTCTACGGAGATCTCTTTTTTTCGGTCGTACTCTAAGATGCTTTTTGGCTTTTGATCGTCAAAGTAGATCTCCGAGTAGGCGGCATCGTGACAGACGATTATCCCGTACTTTTTTGCAAAGGCGATCAGTTCTTCATAGAATCTGTCGTTTGCGTGAGCGCCAGTTGGATTATTTGGATAGTTTATGAACATAAGCTTGGCTTTTTCTGCCACAGAGGCAGGGATTTTTTCTATCTCCGGTAAATAATCGTTCTCCTCGTAAAGAGGCATAATGTAAGGTATGCCTCCTGCAAGGAGGGTCATTATCTTATAGACAGGGTATGCCGGAGAAGGGACGAGAGAGAGATCACCGTTATCGAGAAAAACGAAAGGAATATGGGAGATACCGTCCTTTGAACCTAAAAGTGTAAGAATCTCTTTTTCTGGATCCAGATCGACCCCAAACCTTTTTTTGTACCATTCACTTATAGCCTCCCTGAACTCTATCATTCCTTCATAGCTTGGATAACGGTGATTTTTCGGATCAGAAACAGCCTCTTTCATCTTTTCGACAATATGAGCAGGGGTTGGGATATCTGGATCTCCAATACTTAGGTCTATCAAATCAATACCTTTCCTTTTTGCCTCCTCTTTTTTCTTATCGATTTTCGCAAAAAGGTAAGTGGGGATCCTTTGCATCCTCTGCGCCATCTTTAGCATGACTTCTCTCCTTTTTTTGAGATAGATTATTAATGCTTTTTTTCCTGCCTGTAAAGAAGAATTCTCTCCACTTGGCACTTGCAAAACCCCATCCTTTTCTGCCATTATTTAGTGTGAAAGTAGGTTTCTCAACCTATTTCATAACCCCAAAAAACGTGCTTTTCCTCATAGAACGAGCTCTACAAAAAGGCATACGCTTTTTCGAAATCGCCTTTGAGATCCCCCAAAGGCTGAATATAGATTCTGGGTTTTTGAAAGAAATCAAAAATTTGCAAAAGGAAGGGGCTTCCTTTTCGCTCCACGGACCATGGATAGAGTGCAATTTGGGTAGCATATTTGAAGAAATACGGAATTTCGCAAAGAGTAGAATTTTTGAATCCATAAAGATAGCACATGAATGGGGATTGAATCCTCTAATACTCCATCCGGGCTATAACTTTTTCAAAGATGAAGAGATTAAAGAGTTGTCTTATCAGTTTTTCCTCAATGAGCTCAGAGAGATCGAATCTTTCGCCAAAGAGAAAAATATAGAGGTCCTCATAGAGAACGTACCATTTACTTTCTCATTTTTTAACGGCATGGAAGACTCGAAGGTCATATTGAAAACAGTACCCGTAAGGATCTGTTACGATGTCGGCCATTCCTTTATCTCGAAAGTGCAAAAAGGAATTCCATCACCAGAAGATGCTATCATCCGTGAGATACTTGAGAATAAGGATCATATAGCCCAAATCCATCTTCACGGTAACGAAGGAAGAACTGACAGTCATTTACTCTACGAGTCTCGTCTTGATCTCAGAAGAATACTTAAAGAGCTTGAAAGAAACACGTTCTTGGGAAGGATAGTAGTAGAGAGCGAGGACATAGAAACATACGGAGTCGAATATTTCACCAACTGGCTTGATTCAAAATAGGATCTCACAACGGACCCCCTCTTTATCGAGCGAGCTTTTTATCGCTGATCCACATCTTAAAAAGAAACTCTCGTCTTTTGCCCACTCAATTCCGTTTTTTTTATATACCCAGTCCGCGTAGTGGTAATTCACCTTATCCACAACTACCGAACGTACTTTGTCCTTTATGTGAGGTACGAGACCTTCCGCGCCCAAAAGTAAAGGCGCGATCATAACATGTGTTTTTATTCCGTGCGAGTGTAAAACAAAGAGGGCCTCTAACCGTTCAGAAATGGGAGGAGCGTTGGGCTCAAACATCTCTCTCACCCTGTCATCTGATGTTGTTATCGTTAAAAAAACGTGGACGTTCTCGTATGATTTGAGGATGTCGATATCGTCTAGAATAAGGGGTGACTTTGTCTGGATATAGACCTCAAAACCACCCAAAAGGAGAGTCTCAATGCAACGTCTTGTGAGTCTTAAGGTTTTCTCTATTGGCTGATACGGATCGGAAATACCGCTTACCCACACTTGCCCTTTTTTCTTTCTCTTTACTTCTTCTTTTAAAATCTCCGGAGCGTCCTTCTTAACAAAAACGAAATCTCCCCATCTTTCTTTTATGCCGAGAAACCTTTTTACAAATCTCGCGTAACAGTAATGGCAGGCATGGGCACACCCGATGTAAGGGTTGACAGTGTATTCATAGATTTTTGATTTGGTTAGCACAGTTTTTGTTCTAATTTCTTTAATCTCCATTATCCAAAACCCCAAAATTCAGTCCCTTTTCCATTCCCACCACTCTATTATGTTCGTTTGTCTTCCAAACACAAAAGAATGCCTCTCCTCTATTTTCCTTAACCACTCACCAAGGGCACATCCGTGATGGATAATCAAAGGCGTGCTATGGTGCGGAAGTATGTCCTTTGTAAGATCATAGGCACCTATTGCTGATTGGATCTCGGCTCTAGTTATTTCAGAATCCCAGGGTGTGGGATGGATAAATCCATGGTTTGCCCCCTCCTGCCTTGCGTAAAAAAAAACATCCGGATAATTTTTTTTGAGCTCTCTCATTATGCGGATTGCGGCTAAGTTTTCTGAAGCAGTGATACCTTTGTTTAGGTTTTTTAGTATCCTATCGCTAAACGATTCAAAACCAACGGATGATAAAAGAAGTTTTACTTTGAGTCTCCCCATCTCAAAAAGGCTTCTTTCTAGGAGTTTACAATTTTTAAGGATGTCATCCGCTCTGAGAACCAAATTTATCTGCATAAGTCTAATCTTTTGAGATTGAACGTAGGCTAAAAGCTTAGGAAGGAAAGAAAGGGGATACTCATCTATCAGTTCAAAAGGTATCTTTTTTCCTTCTATCTCTGGCAGATTCTCTATCTGCTCAAAAACTTTTTCGTCCTTCAGAGTTCCCTTATAACCTTTATCCCACGCTACATCGCAAAAAGAACACCCGCTCGTTTCAATTTCAATCTCTCCTATATCGGGTATAAAATTCGGAGGATCGACTCTTATGCTTTTAGTTTTTAGTGCATAAGGACAACCGATACTCCGCAAAACCTGGGCTTCTTTTACGTGGACCTTTTTTAATCCTTCGTCAAAAGAGTAAAAGTTATGCCAATCAACGGTAACTCCTACAGAGATTTCCCATTCCTTTAAGACAAGCCCTTCCTTTTTACAAAGCGTAGCGATATCCATTCCATCTACGGGACCTGAGTAAACGAGATTAAAGATCTCCAAAAGGCCCTTTATTCTATGTGAGTATCTTTCGACGTTCGGTTCACCTTTTGCATCCTTTTGAGCCTGGGGTCCTCCAAGAACGAGGCGGTAATTAAGCGTCTTTAAAACCCTTGCCAGTTCAAAAATATCTGGCCTTCCACAGTGATAGGAAAAGAGAATTATCTTTTCCCTATTTCTATAATGCTCCTCAAGATACCTGAGAAATTTCTGAAAATTAAAGCCCCTTTTGAGACCTATAACAATCACAGGGTAGGATAGAAGCTTCGACAAGTAGGTTGCAACCCTCTGTGGTCCCAAAAGGCCGCAAGGTTCTCCGCTATAGTGGGTTATAAGGAGCATAAAAAAGGATAACACAGAGTTCCCACTAAAAGAAGTGAAAGGAAAAAATTTCTAAAAAAATTCTGAGCCTCGCCGAATGTAAAACATCTTGTAGAGACTCGTAGCTTTTTTGATCAAAAACGGATCAACGTTTAGTCCAGTTTCCCTCAAAAACTCGTTTTGTCTCATTTTTCAGTTATCGATTTCGAACCTCTCATACCAATTTTAAGGGCTCATCCATACATAATAGGCTTCTTTCAACTCGCTTGGCAACTTGTGTGAAGCTTTAAAAAGACCTCAAAGACTCAAAGGGGTAGATTTAGAACTTAACAGAAATTTTACAGGAACTTAATCTTTTCCAAACATTCACATGGGAAATATTAACCAAAAATGAAGGAGGTACGATCATGGAAAGGAGAGAGTTTCTAAAGGTCTCAATGGCCAGTTTTCTGGCTCTTATGGCACCGGCAGAGGAGATCTTTGCAAAGGCCCTTCAAAACCCTCAAAGGAAAGCTAAAGGGGTCATTTTCCTTGTCGGAGATGGTTTCCCGCTTGGCGTTATAAAAGCCACATACGAGTTCAAACTAAAGAAGTTCAAGGAAGAGAGTTACATTCACCGTCTTCTTATGGACCCAAAAGCGTGCATTTCGATTCAGAATACCTCTTCATTGAACTCCGTCGTTACAGACTCAGCACCAGCTTCGGCCGCCTGGGCTACGGGTTCTAAGACGGCACAGAGAATGTTATCTATTCTTCCAGACGGGCGAAGATTGACGACCATCTTCGAACTGGCAAAAGAGAAAGGAATAGCTTGTGGCTTCGTCACAACAACTAGGATAACCCACGCAACTCCGGCGGCTTGGTATAGCCATAATCCAAACAGGGATTCGGAAGACGATATTGCGGAAGATCTACTAAACTCTGGTCTTATCGTTGCCATGGGTGGCGGAGATAGGCACCTAAATCCGGAAAGGAGAAAAGATAAGAAGGATCTTTATACCAAATTCAAAGAAAAAGGCTACACAGTTGCAAAAAATAGGGACGAGCTTTTGAAGGCCCAGAAGAGCGAGGGTAAACTTTTAGGTGTCTTTAGTTCCTCCCATATGGCTTATTTTGTCGATAGGATAAATGATCCTTCCTTAGGTTCACAGCCAAGTCTTCCTGAAATGACTCTCGTTGCCCTAGAGAGGCTATCAAAGAACCCAAAAGGTTTTATACTTCAGATTGAAGCAGGACGCATAGATCACGCAAATCACGCAAACGACGCTTACGGAGCCTTAATGGATGCTTATGAGATGGATAGTACCGTGAAGGTCGTAATGGAATTTATAAGGCACAACCCTCAAGTACTTTTGATCGTCACATCAGATCACGGAAATTCCGGGTATGGGATAAACGGCACAGGGCCTGAGTACGTAGATTCCACAAAGGCGCTCCTTAGCTACGAGAACAGAGCCTCATTCGAGTATATGATTAATCAAATGAAGAAAAAGGACTTAAGCACCGTAAAGGAGATCTTTGAAACCTATACACGTAGGGCAATAACTATTGAGGAGGCCCAAGAGATTTTTAAAAAGCTCAACGAGCCGCACAACGTCGCCCTCTTTGACGTTTGGTACGAACCTGAAGCTACCATGGGAAGGATACTCATGAAAAGTGTTTATGCAAAAGATGGGGACAATCTAAAATCTTCCCCAGAAATAAGAAGGGGAAATGTCGGTTTTACGAGCACTAACCACACGGCTGAGGATCAGATAGCGATCTTTTATCCTAAAAGTTCGCTGCCATGGAAAATACCTCCTTACATCGACAACACTGACATATTTAGGGTCCTATGCGGTTATTTCGGAATACGTCACGAAAATCCAAAGATGAGACCCGAAGAGATGGCCTTATATGAAAGGCCCATCACCCTCTCAGAGTGGAGGAAGCACCTAAGGCTGCATATAAGTTAGGGTCAACTGATAAGCTGAGATTTAAAGTTCCCAAAATGTAATTTCACGGTTTAGATGGGGCTCGGATGAAAAGGTTTATTTTCGATGACTCTTTATTCGGAAAAAAAGATTTGGCTTATGCCGATATTAAGATTTGGAGCTGAGGGGCATCGAACCCCCGACCTCATGACTGCCAGTCATGCGCTCTCCCATCTGAGCTACAGCCCCATCGCGTTTAATCATACATCAAAATACGAATTCCGTCAACGATCCTCGTTTGTAACTTCCACATCTCCACTCTTTACCGAGTCCAAATCTTTCCACTTACAGATCTCTCAAGTCTTTCCAGTTCTTTTTTTAGCTCTATGGGAATTCTCTCACCGAACTTAGAGAAGAACTCTTTTATTTCTCTTACTTCGGATTCCCAACCGGAACTCTCGTACGAGATTATTTTCTCTAACTTGGCTTTGTCAATTTCCAATCCAGATATCTCTAGGTCATCAATGTGAGGAAGAAGCCCGATTGGCGTCTCTTTTGCGCCACACCTACCTTTTACCCTATCTACTATCCACTTCAATACCCTTATATTCTCTCCGAAGCCAGGCCAAATAAAATTTCCGTTCTCATCCTTTCTGAACCAGTTAACGGAAAAGATTCTAGGAGGATTTTTAAGCATCCTGCCCATCTCTATCCAATGGGAGAAATAGTCGGCCATGTTATATCCGCAGAAAGGTAACATGGCAAAGGGGTCTCTCCTTAAAACCCCTATTTTATGTTCCGCCGCTGCTGTCGTCTCTGAGCCCATTCTTGCGGCTAAAAATACACCGTGTACCCAGTCGAAGGATTCGCACACAAGGGGTACAAGTTCAGATCTCCTTCCTCCGAAGATTATTGCGGAGATAGGTACTCCTTGAGGATTGTCGAATTCGGAAGAGAGGTTCGGAGTATTATAAATTGAGACTGTAAAACGGGAATTGGGATGGGCACAGGGTAGTCCGCTTTCTTTTTTCCAAGGATTTCCTTGCCAATCTAAAAGATCTGTCGGTGGCTCTTTTAGCCCTTCCCACCACGGTTCGTTAGCCTTCACATCAAGCCCAGTGTTTGTATAAAGAACTGGAAAGAAACCATCGTGCTTTAAGGTCCTTATCATGTTGGGATTTGTCTCATGCGACGTTCCAGGGGCAACGCCAAAGTATCCTGTCTCCGGATTTATGGCGTAGAGTCTTCCATCAGGACCTATATTTAGCCAGGCTATATCATCGCCTATTGTCCAGACCTTGTAGCCTTCGAGTTTCGATTCAAGAAGGGCAAGGTTTGTCTTTCCACAGGCAGACGGAAAAGCCCCAGCTATGTATGTCACATCCCCGTCTGGGTCCTCAACCCCTATAATTATCATGTGCTCAGCCAGCCATTTTTGCTTGTAGCCAAGCCAAGATGCAATTCGCAATGAGAAGCATTTTTTTCCCAAAAGCGCATTTCCTCCATAACCGGAACCGACACTCCAAACCAGATTCTCATCCGGGAAGTGCATTATAAAGCGTTTGTTTATGTCAAAGTCGAGAACAGAATGTATTCCTCTTACGAAGTCAGGAGAATTTCCTATCTTTTCAAGTACGAATTTTCCAAGTCTTGTCATTATCCTCATACTTATTGCAACATAGCTTATATCTGTAAGTTGGATGCACGCCTTAGCGTACGGCGAGTCCGGATGGCCCATCATGTAAGGAAGGACGTACATGGTTTTTCCCTTCATGCAACCTCTCGAGAGGTTAGTCAAAAGATCCTTTGCCGATTTCGGATCCATCCAGTTGTTATTTGGTCCGGACTTTTCTTTCTCGGGATGGCAAACATATGTTAAATGTTCGGTTCTTGCAGTGTCGGATGGATGGCTCCTATGAAGGTACGCGTTTGGCCATAAGGCATGGTTAAGCTCGTAGAGGACTGGTTTTCCTTCAATCTTTTCCTCCCTCATTGCTATTTCGACGAGTCTTCGCGCCTCATCCTCCGAACCGTCCGCAAAATAGATTCTTTTAGGTTCCAAAAATTTTGCCATTTCTTCGATCCATTCCTCGTAGGGCTTTGCCATGGTTCCTCCGCAGATTTGGTCTTTTAATATAATAATAGGCTCGTTCAATGTAAACTTTCTGCGCGTTGACGAAACTAGTCGTTTCTGATTATATTAACACTATGGGATGGTGAGAGAGTCCGGTTGGAAAAGAAAGTCGAAGGAGGAATACGCTGAAATCTTTCAGTTTGCTGAAACCTATAAAAGGTTTCTGGATGAGGCAAAGACTGAAAGAGAGACTGTTACATACATCTCTGAAGTATTAAAGAAATCAGGTTTTTCTGAAGATCCAAGAAGCGACAAAGTCTTGAAAGTTTTCAGAGAAAAATCTGTCTTTGCGTTTATAAAAGGGGTGGAGCCTTTAACGTCTGGCATGAATATTATTGTTTCCCACATCGATACTCCTAGGCTGGATTTTAAACAGAATCCTCTTTTTGAAGAGGTTGGCCTTGCTCTCTTCCGGACCCATTATTACGGCGGAATAAAGAAATACCAGTGGGTCGCTATCCCTCTTGCCATACACGGGGTTGTGGTTAAAGCTGACGGTCGTAAGATAAGGCTCAGAATAGGTGAGGAAGAAAACGATCCCGTCTTTGTGATCGACGATCTCCTTCCACACCTCTCTAGAAAGACTTTAGACGAAAAAAAACTCTCTGAGGCTCCAGAAGCTGAAAAGCTTACTGTTCTTTGTGGAAACATACCACTTGTTGGTGTGGAAAGAGAAGCTGTTAAGGCAGGAGTCTTAGAGATCCTCAAAAATACGTATGGTATAGGCGAGGAGGATTTTATAAGTGCAGATATAGAAGTTGTACCCGCCTTCAAAGCAAGGGATGTTGGCTTAGACAGGAGTATGATCGGTGCGTACGGGCAGGATGATAGAGTCTGCGCGTATGCCATGCTTCAGGCTTTAGTAGGACTCGATCGGCCAAAAAGACCATGTCTTGCCATTTTCACAGACAAGGAGGAGATAGGCTCCGAAGGGGATACGGCAATTAAATCGACGTTTCTTTTTATGATGCTCTATGAGATTATGGAATCTATGGGTATAAAACCGGATGATCCTACAATAAAAAAAGCTCTTTTTTCATCCAGGGCAATCTCCGCAGACGTAAATGGCGCAGTCAATCCCATGTATCAGGATGTTCATGAAAAGCAAAACGCCTGCTATCTCGGATACGGTGTATGTATAGAGAAGTTCACAGGACACGGTGGAAAGATTGGTGCAAGTGAAGCCCACGCAGAATACGTTGCCGAAATAAGAAGAATATTTGATGCCCATGGAATAGTGTGGCAAACAGGCGAGCTCGGGAAGGTGGACGAAGGGGGTGGAGGAACCGTAGCCAAATATCTTGCAGCCTACGGAATGAATATCATTGATTGTGGCACTCCAGTGCTTACAATGCACTCTCCCTTCGAGATAACTTCCAAACTCGACGTGTACGAAACATTTAGGGCCTATAAGGCATTTTACGAATCATAAAAGACTTCCGGAGGAAAAAGCGCAATGTGGGAAGGCGAAAACATAAAAATTCCTAGACAAATACCACTCCTTCCCGTTCGTGATATGGTTATGTATCCCTCATGTGTCTTTCCCCTTTTTGTGGGCAGGGATTCTTCAATAAGCGCCGTAGAGAAGGCACTGGCCAAGGACAGGCTGATACTCGTTGCCGCCCAAAAGGACTTCTCAGACGACAATCCCCTTCCAGAAAGAATATATTCGGTTGGGGTCGTCTCCCAGATAATGAGGATGCTTAGGCTTCCTGATGGGAGGGTCAAAATTCTAATCCAGGGGATAAAAAAGGCTAGAATTGTAAACTACATACAGGAGACGCCCGCGTATATTGTAGAGATTGAGCCTATAGAGGAACCTCTCGTAACGGAGATAACTTTAGAGGTTGAGGCTCTCATAAGGTATGTTAAAGAGCAGATGGAAAAAGTTGTGTCGATGGGCAGGATGGTGAGCCCAGACATATTGATGGTCATAGACACTATTGATGAACCAGGAAGGCTTGCCGATCTCTGTGCAGCCAATCTAGGTTTGACCGTTGAGAAGGCTCAGGAATTATTGGAAATCATAGATCCTGTCTTGAGATTGAGGAAGTTGTCCGAGATACTGGGAAAAGAGATAGAACTTCTCAACATGCAGGCCAAGATTCTCTCTCAGGCTAAGGAAGAGATGACGAAGAGTCAAAAGGAGTATTTCTTGAGAGAGCAGATAAAAGCCATAAAAAGCGAACTCGGGGAAATGGACGAAAGGACGGAGGAGATAGAGAATCTGAGAAAGCGGATAAAAAAGGCCAAAATGCCAAAAGAGGTGGAAAAAGAGGCGATAAGACAGCTAGAACGTTTAGATTCTATGCACCCCGACGCTATAGAATCGTCAATGCTGAGAAACTATCTAGAATGGTTGATAGAGCTTCCTTGGAGCGTATCCACAAAGGATAATGTGGACATAAAGAGGGCAGAGCGGATCTTGAACGAAGATCACTACGGACTCGAAAAGGTTAAAGAGAGGATTTTGGAATTTTTGAGCGTGATTAAGCTAAAAGGCAAAATAAAGGGTCCGATTCTCTGCTTTGTGGGTCCACCTGGAGTCGGTAAAACATCCCTTGGAAAGTCTATAGCAAGGGCACTAGGAAGAAAGTTTTCGCGCATGTCCTTAGGCGGATTGAAAGATGAGGCAGAGATAAGAGGTCACAGAAGGACATACGTAGGCGCCATGCCTGGTCGGATAATTCAGTGTATAAAACAGGCGGGTTCCAATAATCCCGTCTTTATGATGGATGAGATAGATAAGATCGGTACTGATTTTAGAGGGGATCCGGCGAGTGCGCTTCTTGAAGTTCTTGATCCAGAGCAGAATCATTCTTTCAACGATCACTATCTCAATGTTCCTTTCGATCTCTCAAAAGTCATGTTTATAACTACAGCCAATAGGGTTGACACAATCCCGCCCGCACTAAGGGACAGGCTCGAAATAATAAATATCCCGGGTTACACCGAGAAGGAAAAGTTAATGATCGCAAAGAAATATCTGATCCCGAAGCAAATTCTGGAAAATGGACTCAAAAAAAGGTACATCCGTTTTACAGATCAGGCGATACTGAAGATTATCCAGGAGTACACTCGTGAGGCAGGAGTGAGGAATCTAGAGAGAGAGATAGCATCCATAATGAGAAAAGTGGCAAGGAAAATAGCTGAGGGCAAAAAAGAAAAGGTTACAGTAACAGCGAAAAACTTAGACAGCTTCTTAGGCCCACCCAAGTATTTACCCGAAGGAGAGCTCAAAGAAGATATACCTGGGATAGCCTGCGGACTCGCTTGGACTGAGCTAGGCGGCGAGATCATGTACATAGAAGTCACGTGGAGGAAGGGTAAAAAGGACCTCACCTTGACAGGGAACATGGGTGATGTAATGAAGGAATCGGCTCAGGCTGCTCTGAGTTACATAAAATCGAGGGCCTCAAAGCTTGGTATAGAAAACGATCTTTTTGATAATTTGGAAATGCATGTCCACATACCACAGGGGGCGATTCCAAAGGACGGTCCTTCTGCCGGAATAACCATAGCCGTCGCAATGATAAGCGCCCTTCTTAATAGACCGGTAAGCAGAAAAATAGCAATGACTGGAGAGATCACTTTAACTGGTAGAGTCCTTCCCATAGGAGGACTAAAAGAGAAGGTTCTTGCAGCACTCAGAGCAAAGATAAGCAAGGTCATTATCCCCAAAGAGAATATGAAGGAGATGCCAGATATACCTCAGTATGCTAGAGCGAAGATAGAGTTCGTGCCAGTATCCTCAATGGACGAAGTGATTGAAACGGTCTTTGGGATCAAATGAGAGAAGCTTCTTATTATGAAGCTCTAAACGGTCAAAGGGTGAAATGCCGCCTATGCCGCCACAATTGTGTAATTAGTGAGGGTAAAAGGGGTATATGTGGGGTAAGGGAAAATAGGGGTGGTATTCTTTTCTCCCTTGTTTACAATAGGCTTTGCTCATATCATGTGGACCCAATAGAAAAGAAGCCTCTTTTTCATTTTTTTCCCGGTTCATCCGCATTTTCCATCGCCACTGTCGGTTGTAACTTTAGGTGTCTCCACTGTCAGAACTACGAGATTTCCCAGCTTCCTAAAGGAGGTAGAATACTTGGATATGAGCTTACGCCTGCAGAAATAGTGGAGATGGCCTTAAGGTACAACTGCAAAAGTATATCATACACTTATACTGAACCCACCGTCTTTTTTGAATACGCCTTCGATGTGGCAAGGATAGCAAAGGAAAAAGGACTTTTTAACAATTTTGTCACGAACGGTTACATTGAAGAAAAACCGTTGAAAGATATAAGCGGTTTTTTGGATGGAGCAAACATAGACCTTAAATCGTTTAGCAAGGAATTCTATAAAAAGATCTGTGGAGCAGATTTTGAATCGGTCCTTGAATCCATAAAGTTGTACAAAAGGCTTGGGATATGGGTTGAAATTACGACATTAATAATACCTGGACTCAACGATTCTCACGAAGAGTTAAGAGAGATAGCACGCTTTATAAAAAACGAACTTGGGAGGGAGACTCCCTGGCACGTAACCGCTTTTTATCCGACTTATAAACTAACGGATAGACCGCGTACTGATAGGAGACTACTCAAAGAGGCAAGAACGATAGGACTCGAGGAAGGCCTTTTTTACGTCTACGAGGGGAATGTTCCAGGTAGTGAGGGTGAAAATACGTTCTGTTACAACTGCGGTAAGCTTCTTGTGGAAAGGTTCGGGTTTTCCATCGTTTCATATCGCATAAGAGACGGTAGCTGTCAGTTTTGCGGTGCCAAAATCCATGGGGTTGGCTTATGACAAAAAAAGAAGAACTTTTTGAAAAAGCAAAAAAGGTCCTCGAAGAGTTGAAACCGAAGCTCGATGAGTTGGCAGAGGGCTATGCGGAAGTTATCGACGTGGATGAGAATGAAATGAAGGTCAAAGTGAGACTTATTGGCGGAAGGCTCCACTGATGTGGCGATTTTGCCCTCAGTTTGTGGGTTGACAAGCTTCTCAAAGAAAAGCTCCCTGAAATAAAAGTTATTGAGCAGGAACGTTGAGTCGTACTTTTGGATCCCTGAAACTTCGAATTGACACCGAAATTCCAAAATGGTAAGAATAACACTCAATTGTTGAGTCATCTTCAACTTTTCCAGTTCGGAGTGAGAGTTGGAGGAAGATCTCCAAGTAGTTAGGCACAGCACTGCCCACGTAATGGCTCAAGCCGTAAAGGAACTTTATCCCTCCGCAAAGATAGCAATAGGTCCCGCAATAGAAAACGGTTTTTATTACGATTTTGACTACGAAGAGGGGTTTAAAGAGGAAGACTTACCGAAAATCGAAAAGAAGATGGCAGAAATAATAGAAAGGGATCTGCCGATTGTGAGAATCGTTATGAAAAGAGAGGATGCCATAAAGCTCTTCGAAGATTTAAATGAACCATATAAGGTTGAGATTCTAAAAGAAATACAGGATGAAGAGGTTTCTCTTTACTCCCAAGGCGATTTTATAGATCTATGTAGAGGTCCTCATCTGCCTTCTACAGGAAAGATAAGGGCATTTAAGCTTTTAAGTGTGGCTGGCGCGTATTGGAAGGGTAATGAAAAGAACAAAATGCTTTCAAGGATATATGGGACTGCTTTCTTCGATGAGGAATCCCTGAAAGCCTATCTAAACTTTTTAGAGGAGGTTAAAAAGAGGGACCACAGAAGGCTCGGAAGGGAACTCGATCTGTTTACAATATCTGACGAGGTTGGGCCCGGACTTGTTATTTACCATCCGAACGGGGCCATGATTCGTTATATACTTGAGGATTTCGAACGGAAAGAACACTTAAAGAGAGGATATAAACTCGTCTACGGACCTCATATACTCAAACTTGATATGTGGAAAAGGTCCGGTCACTACGAAAACTATAGAGAACACATGTTCTTCACAAAAGTGGAAGACGTTGAGTACGGACTGAAACCTATGAACTGTCTATCACATATAATGGTTTATAAATCCGCAATAAGGAGTTACAGAGACCTCCCTCTTCGGTACTTTGAGCTTGGAACTGTAAACAGGTTCGAAAAATCTGGGGTTCTCCACGGGTTACTCCGCGTAAGAGAGTTTACCCAGGATGACGCCCATATATTTCTTAGGCAGGACCAGCTCAAGAAGGAGATAGCAGATATAATAGACTTCGTTAAAGAGGTCATGGGTATATTCGATTTTCAGTACGAGATGGAGATAAGTACTAGACCGGAAAAGTTTATAGGGTCATTAGCAGATTGGGAAAAGGCAGAAGGGGTGCTTAAAGAGGTCCTCGACGAGATGGGGATACCTTATGAGATAAACGAAGGCGAAGGCGCTTTTTATGGACCCAAAATAGATGTCAAGCTCAAGGACGCTTTGGGAAGAAAATGGCAGTGTGCAACAATCCAATGTGATTTTGCACTCCCTGAAAGATTCGACCTTTACTATATCGACAGTGATGGAAAACGAAAAAGACCTGTCATGCTCCACCGGGTAATAATTGGAGCGATAGAGAGGTTTATAGGCATACTTATAGAGCATTACGCGGGGAATTTTCCTGTGTGGCTTTCGCCTATCCAGGCAGTAGTATTGAATATAACAGACGACCAAGAAGGTTACGCAAAAGAGATATATGAGAGGTTAAAAAAAGAGGATATAAGGGTGGAACTCGATATTCGAAATGAGAAACTGGGCTTTAAAGTAAGAGAGGCAACATTGCGAAAGATCCCGTATATCGTAATTGTAGGAAAAAAAGAGAAGGAGAATCGTACAATTAGTGTGAGGGCAAGACTGGGAAACGAAATGAAAGGGATCTCAATTGACGAATTTGTCCGTACGCTAAAAGAAGATATCATCCATAGGAGGTGAAGCTATAGTTAGAGATATAAGAGAGATAAACGTAAACGAAAAGATAAAGGCAAAAGAAGTTAGGGTTGTCGACGAAACAGGAAAGCAGCTAGGGATCATGCCTTTGAGTGAGGCTTTGAGGATCGCAAGAGAAAAAGATCTGGACCTTGTCGAGGTTGCTCCGAAGTCCGAACCGCCTGTATGCAAGATAATGGATTTCGGAAAGTACAAGTATCAACTCGCAAAAAAGGCACATGAGGCAAAGAAAAAACAGACGATTATTCACGTAAAGGAAATGAAAATCGGATTAAAAATAGAGGATCACGATTTGAACTTCAAGATCAAACACATAAAGGAGTTTCTTTCTGAAGGCCACAAAGTTAAAGTAGTGATAGTTTTCAAAGGGAGAGAGATACAGAGGGTTGATATGGGTGAGGAACTGGCGAATAAGATAATAAAATTGGTAGAGGGGGTTGGACAGGTGGAGGTAAAACCGAAGCTTGAGGGTAAAAACATAGTGATGGTTTTTGCTCCAGCTTAGAATAGGAGGTTCAAAATGCCAAAATTGAAAACCCACAGGGGTGTTGCAAAGAGGGTTAAAATCTCGGGAAATGGAAAACTTATTAGAAGAAAGGCGTTTCACAGTCACCTTCTTTCCGGAAAGTCATCAAAACGGAAAAGGAGACTTAGGAAGGCTGATACTGTAAGCCCCGTCGATGCACAGAAGATAAGACGGCTTCTTCCCTATTCTTAAATTCATTCTTAAAAAAAGGAGTGACAGAAAATGCCAAGAGCCAAAAGAGGTTTTAAAGCTAGAAGGAGAAGAAAGAAATTGCTAAAGCTTGCAAAAGGTTACTTTGGGAGGAGAAAAAACATATACAGTGTGGCCAAGCGGGCTGTTTACAAGTCGCTCTTTTATGCTTACAGACACAGAAGGCAAAGAAAGAGGGATTTCAGGTCCCTCTGGATCACGAGAATAAATGCCGCTTGCCGGGCATACGACATCTCGTACAGCCGATTTATCCATGGACTCAAGCTCGCAAACATAAATCTTAATAGAAAAGTCCTTGCCGATATGGCTATAAACGATCCAAAAGCATTTCAGAGCCTTGTTGAAAAGGTAAAGGCTATTCAGGGTGCTTGATGGAGATTGAAGAAATAATAAGGATTGTCGAGGAAGAGGTAGGGAAAGTAAAGGATGAGAGGGACCTTGCAAACGCGAGAATAAGACTACTTGGAAGGAAGGGGCTTTTCTCAAATCTTTTCGAAAATATCAGAAATCTGCCATCCGAGAGAAGAAGGGATTTCGGCAAAAAACTAAACGAGCTTAAAACACAGACAGAAAAAAGGTTAAAAACACTTGAAGAGAGCCTAAAGAGCAAAACCGAAGAGAAGGTTTCTAAAATCGACATAACCCTTCCTGGAAAGTTACCCCTTGTTGGAAAGAAACATCCAATCACTATAACTTTTGAGGAGATAATCAGAATCTTTACCTCATTGGGATTCGAGATTACAGAAGGTCCCGACGTTGAGCTCGACTACTATAACTTCGAAGCCTTAAACATTCCTAAAGACCATCCTGCAAGGGATATGCAGGACACTTTTTATATAAGGGAGGATGTTGTTCTTAGGACTCACACATCCCCGGTCCAGATAAGGACAATGGAATCGCGAAAACCGCCTATAAGGATAATCGCACCTGGTACTGTCTACAGGTGTGACCAGGATATCTCGCATACCCCTATGTTTCATCAGGTTGAGGGGCTTATGGTTGATAAAAATGTAAGGTTCTCGGATCTAAAAGGGATTTTAACGGTCTTCGCAAAGGAGATGTTCGGAGACGACGTTTCTGTGAGATTTAGACCGAGTTACTTTCCCTTCACAGAACCCTCAGCGGAAGTCGACATAGGGTGTGTGATATGCGGAGGTAAAGGTTGCAGAGTCTGTAAAAACACTGGGTGGCTCGAGATTCTAGGTTCAGGTATGGTCCACCCTCAGGTACTGAGGAACGTGGGGTATGACCCTGAGGAGGTACAGGGATTCGCTTTCGGAATGGGTGTAGAAAGGATTGCAATGATAAAATTCGGAATAGATGACATAAGGCTTTTCTATTACAACGATCTAAGATTCCTATCACAGTTTTAAAAGGTGATATAAGGTGAGAGTCTCATACGACTGGCTTAAAGAGTTCGTCGAGGATCTTCCGGACCCATATGAACTTGCGGAAAGATTGACTCTTAGGGGTCTTGAAGTGGAATCCGTCGAAGTCATCTCGCCAAAGTTCAGGGACGTAATAGTTGGAAGGGTACTGGAAGTTTCGGAACACCCAGTTTCCAAAGGATTAAAGGTTGCAAAAGTGTATACCGGGCAAGAAACGCTAAGTATCGTGTGCGGGGCAGAAAATCTATCTCAAGAGATGAATGTGGCCCTTGCTCTACCAGGTTCTTATCTACCGGGAGGAATAAAAATAGAGAAAAAGGAAATAGGTGGAGTTGTCTCAGAAGGGATGATTTGCTCTGAAATGGAACTCGGTCTTTCTGACGACCACACTGGCATATTTGTCCTTCCCGATGAACTTGAGGCCGGCTTACATGTAAAAGATCTACCGTGGTTAAAAGATTTCGTCCTCGACGTTAATTGTCCTCCAAACAGGGGGGATCTTCTTTCGATTCTCGGAATCGCAAGGGAAGTTGCTTCTATAGTTAAAACAAAACTCAATCTGCCAAACTTCGAAATCGAGGATGGGGAGGACTTAATAGAAGAGTACATAGGCCTTGATGTCTTAGATTCCGAAGCCTGTCCTAGATACGTTTTAAGGATTGTAAAAAATGTGGAGGTAAAAAAAGCTCCCTACTGGATGAGATCCAGACTCATAAAATGTGGAATGAGACCTATAAATAACGTCGTTGATGTTACGAATTACGTGATGCTTGAGCTCGGCCAACCGCTTCACGCGTTTGATTACTCTTTACTTCGCGAAAAGAAGATAGAGGTTAGGCTATCTGAAAAAGAATTCACCTTTAGAACGTTGGACGGACAGGATAGACTCATAATACCCGGTGATCTTTTGATCTGTGACGGGTTGGGACCTGTGGCAATAGCAGGAGTTATGGGTGGGGAAAACTCGGAAATAAGGGAAACAACAAGGTGTGTGGCCTTAGAAAGCGCCTATTTCAATCCTTCCTATATCAGAAAAACATCAAGAAGACTGGGAATAAAATCAGAGGCTTCTTCCCGCTTCGAAAGAGGTGTGGACATAGAAGGGGTTGATAGAGCTTCCATAAGAGCCATAAATCTAATGAAAGAGCTTTCCGGAGGTAAAGTAGTAAAAGGCAAGCTAGAAAGTTCAGTTAATTGGCAGAAAAGATTTATCTATGTGCCTTTGGCCAAATTGAAGAGCGTTCTCGGAACAGAGATACCAAAAGAAGAAGTGAAAGAACTACTCGCCTCCTTAGAAATCGAGACAAAAGGGGAAGACGAGTCTGGCATTTTCTTCGAAATCCCTTATTTCAGACACGACATAAACGAATACATGGATATAGTGGAGGAAGTTGCAAGGATTAAAGGTTATGATGCTATCCCGGAGACCCTTCCTGTTATTGAAATGAAAAGAATAACAAAGCAAAGGAAAGAGCGTCTTGAGGCTCTAACACGGGATTATCTCGTAGCCGCGGGACTTTATGAAATTGTGAACTTTTCTTTCTTTGGAGAGAAGGATATCTCCTTATTCTTAATAGGACCATGGGATAGAAGAAGGAAGGCTTTACGAATAGTCAACCCCTTATCAAAAGATATGGCGCTTATGAGAACTTTTCTGGCACCTTCTGTTCTTAAGACTTTGAGTTACAATATAAAGCGGGGAGAAAAAAACCTCCGATTCTTTGAGTTGGGCAATGTATTTTTTGACGAAGGAGATCGTCTTCCTCTCCAGAAAAGATCACTTGCCATTGCCCTTACGGGAAAGGAGCGGGAATTGTTCTGGAAGGAAAGATTTACCGAGTATGACTTTTATGATATAAAAGGCATAGTTGACGGACTTATGAACTCTTTAAGGGTAGATCTCTCTTTGACTTGGACGAGCGAACCTCATCTTAAAGAAAACGATTCGGCAGACTTAATTGTCTTTGGCAAAAAAATAGGTTGGATGGGAGAAATAAAAGAAGAAGTTCTTCTTGCATATGAGATCGAGCAGAGAGTCTTTATGGCAGAAATCGACTTTGACGATATCTTGGAACACGGAAAGATAGAGCTTAAGATTAAGCCAATATCAAAGTACCCTTACGCCTTCAGAGATTTTTCTTTCTTTGTAGACGATGAGATCCCTGTTTCATCCCTCATTGAAAAAATAAAGAATGTCTCAGATTATGTGTCTTCAGTTTCGGTATTCGATGTTTTTAGAAAGGAAAAAAGAAGTGTCACATTCAGAGTCTTTTTACAGTCCCATGAGGGGACGCTCAGAGATGAGGAGATAGACGCAATCCAGGAGAGGATAATAAAAGATCTTACCCAGATCGAAGGTGTCTCTCTTAGGACTTAAGGAGGGTCTTTATGACGAAGGCAGATATAGTGAACGACCTCTATGAGAGACTCGGATATTCCAAGAGAGAATGTGCAAATATCGTCGATTCTGTCTTCGATATAATTAAAGAGACTTTATCAAAGGGAGAAAATGTTAAGATTTCCGGTTTCGGAAACTTTGTCCTCAAAGACAAAAAGGAGAGAAAAGGGAGGAATCCGAAGACGGGCGAAGAAATGGTTATTCCAAGAAGGAGGGTCCTCAACTTCAAACTCAGTCAAGTTCTCAAAGAGACGATGAACCAAAGATAAATGTTCGACAAGGAGAAGCCGGAAAGGCTTTTTTACAGGATAAAAGAAGTATGTGATATAACAGGGCTTAAACCCCATGTCCTAAGATACTGGGAACAGGAGTTCAAAAATATAAGACCCGCCAAAAGTCCCAAAGGTCACAGACTCTATAGGAGAAGTGATCTAGAGACTATTCTAACCATAAAAAAACTGTTGTACGAAGACAGATTCACAATCGATGGAGCAAAGAAGTATCTCGCCCAGCGTAAAAACCTTCTCGATGAGATAAGAAGGGACCTCGAAGAGATACTGATGATCCTAAAAGGGAAAAATGAAGACTAATAGGGTTTTGCCCCTTTTTATATTTCTTTTTGGTATATTCGGATGTGCCGCAGGTCCTCGGTACTACGCCGTAAAACCCTCGGAAGTGATACGATCAAACTACGAGACCGTAAGACAAAACGAGCTATTTTATAAGAGCGAAGAGTTATTAAGGGAAATTTACGCGAGGTTTACGGCTCTCGGGTGCAAATTCGTAAAAGAAGGGTTGGGGATAATGGCTGTAAAAGACGAGGAAGAAAAATTACTCTATTATCTTATGATACTTGTCCGTCCCCATGATCTGGCGTTCGATCTAAGAGCTACTTCCGAAAAGACAAGATTCTCCGAGATCGTTCATGTTTACTTGCCCAGATACGTCTTTTCTATAAAAAAGGAGGACTTGGTAAATTTCGACGGTCTGACAATCGGTATTTACTGGCCAGTTAGGGATTTTTCGGTGTGTAAAGAGTACGGCGGTTTTATTGAATACGCCCATTTCAACATACCAAAAATGGAAGTCTACGAGCTAATCGACAAAAGAAGAACGCTAAGCGACGTTCTTAAAAATTCAGAGATAATAATTAGCTTCAATCTCGAGTCCCCAAGACACGTGAGGATCGAATTTTGGAGATAGGGGTTGAAAAGGTTCGTCCTTTTTATTCTTCTTTTCCTTTTTACTTCGCATTCCGGATTCTCTAAAGAGTATCTGGTTACTAAAATTATCGACGGCGATACTATCCAAATCGAAAACGGTGTGATAGTCCGATACATAGGTGTTGATGCTCCAGAACTGAGAACAAAAGAGGGAATTAGTGAGTTTTATGCAAAACAGGCTGCCCATTACAATAAAAAGCTCGTTTTTTTAAAAAAGGTAAGACTCGAGTACGATGTTGAAAAAGAGGATTCCCATGGCAGGACTCTGGCATACGTGTATGTAAAAAACACATTTGTAAATGCGGAGCTTATAAGGCTCGGTTACGCAAGAGCAATCGTGAAGCCTCCAAATGTGAAATACAAAGACCTTTTTCTCTCCCTCCAGCAAAAGGCTATGGCGGAACAAAAAGGGCTTTGGCAGGAAAGCAAACCTGATACAGAGACCTTTTATGTGGGAAACAAAAGGTCATACGTTTTTCACAGGCCAAAATGCACAAAGGCAGATAAGATAAGCGAGATGAATAAGATTATATTTCGGAGCCGTTTTGACGCAATAAGGATAGGATACTCACCCTGCAGACAGTGCAGACCTTGAGGTGAGTAGATCTTAAGAACAGAAGTTTTTCTAGGCTCAAATCTGTGTTAAAAGCCAGATTCATCGTTATTCCTTATCGGCATAAAAATTTTTACAACTTTAAAGGGTTGAGAAAAGAAATTTTAATGGCACTAAAATAGAGTAATCAGGTAAAAAAGAAAAAGGGGTGAGAGTGGAAATGCTCATTTTAGATGATTACTGCTTCATATGTGGAAAGAGTAACCCAAAAGGCTTAAAAGCGGAGTTCAAATATGAAAATGGTCACGCAGAGGCTACTATCACGATCGATAAAGAATATCAGGGTTACAAGGGGATAGTGCACGGTGGAATAATCTCTGCGATAATTGACGAAGCTTGTGCTTATGCCACTTTGTCCTTAGGTGTCAAAGCTTACACGGCGCGAATGGAGGTCAGATTTAAAAGACCTGTCCGCACTGGTGAAAAGCTTCTCGTCACTTCTTATGCGAAGATCGTGAGATCAAGGCTCATCGAGGCACAGGCTGTTATTCGAGATGAAAACTCGAATGTAATTGCTGAAGGGGAAGCTAAATTTATGATCTCCGATGGGAAAGGAACTTAAGCACTCTTCTTCCTTTTTTCCTTTTCCATTTTTCTTCTTTCTTCGTCCCTTATCTCTCTCCGTAAAAGCTTTCCCACTTTGGACTTGGGAAGCATGTCTCTAAACTCTATGTACTGTGGAACCTTATAAGGGGCGAGTCTTTCCCTGCACCATTTTATGAGTTCCGCGCTACCAATACCTTTCGCGTCCTCCTTGAGCACCACTATAGCTTTTATCCTTTCTCCCACCTTCGGATCAGGGACACCGACAACGCATGCCCCTATTACGGTTGGATGATCCTGGAGCACAGCCTCAACCTCAGAAGCAGAAACCCTGTAACCCTTGTATTTTATGATATCTGCTGTCCTTTCAACGAACTCGATCTCTCCATCCTCATTCATCCTTACGTAATCACCCATTCTGTAGTAAATCTCGCCATTTAGAGTTACGTACGATCTTCGAGTCTCTTCAGGTTTGTTGAGATACTCTTTTATCGTGTAGGGGGAAGTGACAAGAAGTTCACCGACCTCTCCTGAGGGTAGTTTTTCTAAGGTTTCGCTATCAACGACGACACACTTTCTTGAGCTTAGAGGGGTTCCCACCACCGTCGGTTTCGGCTCTTTATCTAAACGACTATACGTGACATGGCCCGCCTCTGTAGAACCATAAACCTGGTAAATAAATATTCCGTATTTTTCCCTCCATTTCCTGAAAACTTCCACCGGAAGGACATCTCCACCGCAAAAACAGTATTTTAAGGAACTCAAATCATACTGGTCGAGCCTGTCATTTTCGAGAATCATTCTGTAAAGGGCAGGTACTCCCAGCATCCACCTTATTTTATATCTTTCTATCGCTTTAAGGATAGGATCAATCTCAGGAAAAGGCATAAGTACGACGGTGTTTCCAAAGTTGAATCCGAAGGCTATCGCGAATCCTTTAGCCATTATGTGAAAAAGAGGATTAACCATTAAAATCCTATCCCTTCCCTCATCTATGTATCCTCTGAGTACTTCCTCCATTATATTCCTGACGTATGTGACCTCTCCTGTGTGATTCCCGGGAACACCTTTTGGAAATCCAGTCGTTCCGCCTGTGTACATTATGTAGGCTAAATCTTTGTCAGGATCTATGGCAACCTTTGGGGGATCGTTTTCGCCCTCTAGTATAACCCTCTTTAAAGAATAAACTCTTTCGGATCTTTCGACTTTTCCGGAGGGTATTTTGTTAAAAAGGTAGCCAATCGCTTTTTTCCAAAAAGGGACAAAATCGACAAGGGTCGTTACAAGTACCCTTTTGATGTTAGTTCTTTCCATCACTTCCTTTACGTATACAAAATTCGTATCCAAACATATGACTGTCTCTATACCGGCATCCTTTATCATGTATTCTATCTCGTATGCAGTGTAAATCGGGGACACTGGTACAACACAGGCTCCTATCTTATTTATTGCGTAATTCGCTATGACCCACTGGGGAGTATTTGGAAGATACAGCATCACCCTATCATCCGGTTTTACCCCCAGTTTGAAAAGACCCGATGCGCACTTGTCTATCAGCCTTTTTAGCTGTGCGTAGGTAAACTTCTCACCTAGATAGATGAGAGCTACATTCGAACCGTATTTTTTTGCACTCTCCTCAAAGCCTGTGAAAGTAAACTCCCGCATAATGATCCCCCCTATACCCCAAAATACGCCGATTTAACATCCGGATTTTCCAGTAACTCCTCCTTAGTTCCAGAAAGGACACTCGAACCGTTTTCCAAAATGTAGCCGTAGTCTATTATGGGAGTCACGGGTCTTGCATACTGTTCGGTCACTATTATGCTTATTCTTTTCGTATCCCTTATCTGTTTTATCCCCCTGACAACTATCTCCTGATAGGCGGGGCTAAGACCCAAAAGAGGCTCATCGAGAAGGAGTAACTTGGGATTTGCCATAAGTGACCTTCCGATAGCGAGCATCTGCTGTTCGCCCCCACTCAAAAACCCTCCTTGTCTTTTTAGATGGTCCTTCAGTCTTGGAAAGAGGGTCAGGACGTACTCCAAATTTTCACGTCTCTGCTTTCTTGCCAGATAAGAACCTATGAGAAGATTTTCAAGTACAGTGCTTTCAGGAAATATCCTTCTTCTTTCGGGACAGAGGATTATTCCATGCCTTGCCCTCTCGTGGGGTTTCATAAAGGTTATATCCATGCCATCAAATATGATACTGCCAAAGACTGATATCCTCTCCCCACCCTTCATCTCTTCCTTGAACTTTATGTCGAGGATTATCCCTGAAAGCGTATACATGAGAGTGCTTTTGCCAGCACTGTTCGAGCCGAAAACTCCAACTATACTCCCTTCTTCGCACTTTAAGCTTACGTTGTTCAGAGCCAACATGTTTTCATAAAAAACCATAAGCTCTTTTGCCTCTAACATATCTTGACCCTCTAATCTGTACTAGATAGTTTCGCTTCCCAGATAGGCCTCTTTTACCCTTTTATCCTCAATCACATCATGTGGATCTCCCTCCGCTATCTTTTCACCAAAGTTCAAAGCCATCACCCTATCCGCAACTCTAAAGAGTTCTCTAAGCCTATGCTCCACCATTATCAAAGTTATACCCTCCATCTTCATCTTTTCGAGGATGGGGATCATCCCCGCTATTTCGCTCATACTCAAACCGGAAAAAACCTCGTCACAAAAGATAATTTCTGGTCTTAAGGCTATGCAACGGGCAAGCTCCAGTCTCTTTTGGTATCCTGTAGGGAGTGTGGAGGCAAGCTTATAAGGAACTCTAGAATCCCTCTCAAAGCCTATCTCTTCTAGAATGTCGACAGCAACCGTATCTCTATCCCCATGTCTTCCACCGCCCCTCCAACCCCCAAGTTTTTTTGCCCTCGGTGACCAAAGCGGTACTATGAGATTCTTGTAGGCTGGAAGGGAATAGTATGGTCTCATGATTTGAAAAGTTCTGGCTATTCCCATGTGGGCTATCTTATGCGGTTTGAGGCCTGTTATATCCTTCCCTTTGAAATAAACCTTGCCGGAGTCTGGTTTGATAAAGCCCGTTATACAGTTAATAAGGGTTGTCTTTCCGGACCCGTTGGGACCTATGATTCCGAATATTTCACCTTTTCTCACTTCAAAACATACATCTATAAGGGCCTTCAACCCCCCAAAAGACTTCGAAAGATCTTTGACGGAAAGTATCACTTCTTCGCTCATACTTTCACCCACCTTTCGAACTGATGGTACTTCCTCTGGAGATAGTTCATAAGTCCTTCACTTTTGATCACTATAAATAGGGTCAGCAGCACACAGTAGATGACTATTCGAAGGGTGCCTGCGGCTCTCAAGATCTCCGAAAGGGGAACAAGGATAAAACTGCCAAGTACTGCCCCAATTAGGGTTCCCCCACCCCCTATCACAGTGGAAGCAATAGGAATTACTGAGAAGTCAAGCGCAAAAAGTGAAAGACCTGCCCACATGTACATATGGGCTATGTAGGCTCCAGAAAAACAACCCATAAAAGAGGCGATAAAGACCGCATATATTTTTATCGTAGTAACATTTATCCCGGATGCCCTAACGGCTTGGTCATTGTCCTTTACCCCTCGAAACACAAGCCCTATATCTTCATTTACAAATCTTCTAAGACCGAACAGGAAAAAAAGCAGAGTCAGAATCACAAGGTAGTGTTCCACGTTAGGGCTCGGAAAACTCCCTAATCCCGATATACCGTTCGTACCGCCAAGTATGTTTAGGGCCTCTATTATTCTTGAAAAAAGGAGCGGATACATGAGGGTCACAATGGCGAAATAGACTCCTCTCAATGGCAAAGCCGGAAGAAGAACCAAAGTACAGAAGAAGGCCCCGCTCAAAGTCGCAAGAAGAATCGATAAATAGATTGGAAGGGAAAGGTAATGGTTATATATGGCTGCAAAATACCCGCCAACTCCTGTAAATAGGGCGCCTCCCAGACAGACAAGACCTACAAAATTTGCTAAAAAATCGAAGCTCAAAGCCAATATAGCATATGCACACATTATGTTTATCACTCTTTTCCAGTAAGGAGCTGCTTCAAGAAATATAGGAAGGATGAGCACCCCAACAACAAAAATGAGCCTCGGTCCTACAAGGTATAGGATCTCTTCCAGGGAGGATATCGCGTAGATGCCCTCGGTTCTAACTTTGAGACTCCTATCAATCCTCTCTTTTCTTAACTGTTCCATCTTAAACCCGCTCCTCCAGTTCTTTCTGCTTTCCAAAAAGCCCCGATGGTTTGACAATAAGCGTAACTATTATTGCCAAAAGTGCAACGACCATCTGATAGTGGGTCGAAAGGAATTTGTCTGTAAGAATTTGCGCAAAACCGATTATAAAGGATGCAACTACAGTTCCGAAAAGGCTTCCAAGGCCCCCTATGACGCATACTGCAACTGCGAATATAAGAACGCTATAACCGGCTTCAACGATTATGTTCCCTAGAGGTAAAAGGAGAAGGGCAGATAGACCCGCCAGGGCAGAACCGATTGCCAAAGCCAAAATGGCAGTCATGTCAGAATCGATCCCAAGCATCATCGCAGCCCGCTCGTCCTGAGCTATTCCCCTTAGGGCAAGCCCTATCCTTGTGTGGTGTGTGAAGAAATACAAAAACAAAAAGACCAAAACCCCGCATATGACAACTATCATCCTCTGATAGTCTACTGTGACCCCCAATATTTCAAACGACCCGCCAAAAAAAACGGGGAGCGTGAACGTCATTCCCCTAAGACCGCCCCATCTCAGCCCTTCAAGGATTGCAACGCCGATAGCGTAGGTGGCTATGATTTCCGATATCTCCATACCCCTTATTCTCACCAAGATGAATCTGTAGATTAGGGCACCGATCGCTCCTGTTATAAGAATGGCTAATACGATAGCCAAAAGGTAGGGAATTTTCGGGACTTTATTTAGAAATAACCAGACTATGTAGCCAGTTGTCACATACAGAGCACCATGAGCGAAGTTCGGCACCCTGCTTATGCTGTAAACTA
Source organism: Thermodesulfobacteriota bacterium (assembly GCA_025062045.1). Classification (NCBI taxonomy): domain Bacteria; kingdom Pseudomonadati; phylum Thermodesulfobacteriota; species Thermodesulfobacteriota bacterium. Next base: position 176,378 of record JANXAF010000003.1, on the reverse strand, counting down.
AAGTGAACCCAAGTGATATAAGGGCTAAAGTGACGCTATTTATCACACCGTAGACTAAAACGTGCATATTATCCCCTTACTTTTTCACCCACGGTGGTAACATCACCTTGCCTTGGGCAACTTTAGGAGGAAAAACCTGGACTCTGTTTCCCTGCTGCCACTGGAATATGCAAGTTACAGCCCCCTCCTTAGGATCGAATGAGGGGATAATCTGATGTGTTTTCTTATCGAACCTCATTCTTCCGTAAACACCCATTATGTCAAGCTCCTCAAGGGCAGCTATCACCTTGTCCGTATCAAGACTTTTCGCTTTCTCTATGGCTTCTTTTAACTGGTAAACAGCCATATAGGAGGAAGAGGTTCCATACCCTTCCGGTTCCAATCCCCATCTTTTCTTGTAAGCTTCCACAAACTTCATTGTCCAGGGTGTTATGTTGCCGGGAACGTTCCCTCCGTTGACCACATTTACGATAAGATATTCACCCCTTCCACCTGTGGCCTTCCAGAAACCGGGCTGTTCCGCAGCGCATACAAAACCTATAGGAAGGGCTTTCATCTTTAAGTCTGACCACTGTTTCAGAAGGATGGCACTTTCCGGCATATCCATCCATAAAAAGAGAATATCGGCACCTTTTGCCTTAGCATCTGCAAGTCCAACCGAGTAATCCGTTGTTCCTGTTGGGTAAATCTTCATGTCTATCACTTCCCAGCCTTTTTCTGTCAATGCTTTTTTCATCGCTTCACCGCCTCTTCTTGCATGCTCTACATCCTGAACCATAATGTAGGCACTTTTTAATCCAAAAGGCTTTTGGATCTCATCCAAGAACGTTATGAATTCCTTCATCATGTTTCCCACATGGTTTGTGTTTCTGAAGGTGTATTTGTACTTTTCGTAATTTTCAGCAACCCTTTGGGTGAGAGCCGGACTTAAAACGCCAGTGGTTATTATGCTTATCTTTTTGTACTTGCTCACTATATCCATTGCTGCAAGTGCTGCCTCCGATCTCACAGGGCCTCCGATCAAAAAGTCCACCTTCTTTTCAAGGATCAGTTTTTCTACCGCAAGGAGAGCTTCACTTACCGGAACCCCTGGTTCCAAATCTCTCGTATCTATAACTTCGACTTTGAAAGGTCTCCTCACACCGCCAACATTTACCCCACCTTTGGCATTTATCTCTTCAACTGCAAGCTTAATCCCCCGTTCCGCAACCCATCCGTAAAGGAACGCGGTAGCAAGTGGAGAACCAATAACTATCGGCTTTTCAGAACAAAGCAGGGTGGAGGAGTAAAAAGTCAATAGAAAAATACCAAGGATCGTGATTAGAAACCTTTTCATGGTAACCCCCTTTAGGTTTTTGTTTTTATTTAAGCATCTTTCGTGCCAGAATAGCTTAGGAGCCGGCACATTAATACCTTTGTTTCTTTCCTCTCCAGATTAGGGTTTTTTGAAAAAATCTTTCAACTCTTGAAACATTTTTTCATCACGGCTTATCCTTTCAATCTCCCTCCTTAGATATCTTTCATTGACCTTTAGTATCTCACTTGCCCTCTTTATGTCCCAGCCCGTTGTTCGAAGAACCTTTAAGATGTATTCTCTTTTTACCTCTTTTAACGTTTTCACAAAGATAAGAATTGCAATGAGGATGCCAGCCTTTTAATTACGCCTCTCAATACCGTATTCCCTTATCTTTCTTCTAAGGGATGGTCTAGAGATTCCTAAAATCTCACATGCCTTTCCAAAATGCCATCCAACACATTCGAGAACTTTCTTTATATGCTGCTTTTCCACAGTACTTAAACTCATAAGGCTTTCCATTTCCTCTTTCTTTGGAGTATCCCTAGCCTCCAAAAGCGGAAGAATATGTTCCTCGGTTATCACCTCACCCCTTACTTCAATCGCTGCCCTAGTTAGCACGTTTTCGAGCTCCCTTACATTACCTGGCCAATGGTATTCCATCATCCTCTCAATCGCTTTTTCTTCAACCTTTTTTATCTGTCTTTTCAACTCCAGGTTGAGCCTTCCTATAAGATATTCTACAAGTAAAGGAATGTCGGATTTTCTTTCTCTTAGCGGAGGAACGTAAATCTTTGCCACTGACAGCCGGTAGTATAGGTCCTCCCTGAATTTTCCCTCTTTCACGAGTTGTGAGAGAGGCCTATTAGAGGCGGCTATGACCCGTGCGTTAGATTTTAGTGTTTTTTCTCCTCCCACTCTTTCAAACTCTTTTTCTTGAAGGAATCGCAAAAGCTTTGCCTGAAGCTCATAAGGTATCTCACTTACCTCATCCAAAAATATAGTTCCATCTCCGGCAAGTTCGAACTTTCCTCTCTTCGTGCAATGGGCTCCGGTAAATGCTCCTTTTTCATGGCCAAAAAGTTCGCTTTCGAGAAGTGTTCCCACTATTGCAGAGCAGTTAATCGGTATAAAAGGGTGATCTCTGAAAGGACTGTTGTAGTGGATAGCCTGAGCGATTAACTCCTTTCCCGTTCCAGTTTCTCCTTCTATTAGAACTGTGACCCTATTTTCCGATAGTATTCCTATTGCCTTGAAAATCTCTTTCATCGCTTTGCTTTTTCCAATGATCTTGCCTCTCTCGTGGGCTGATGGATTTCTAATAATTAACCCATCCTTCTCGTTTAGCGCGTCTTCCAGTCTTAACGCTTTAGAGACAGCTCGATCCAACTCTTCAATATCTATAGGCTTAGGTATATACTCGTAAGCACCTTTTTTGACCGCTTTTATAGTCGTTTCCATATCATGGAAGGCCGTAATGATTATCACATGTACATCTCTGTTCTTGTCTTTAAGTCTCGTTAAGAGCTGGAGACCGTCGTCGTCAGGAAGTCTCACGTCGAGAATTATCACATCAGGATCGAACTTGACCGCACTTTCGTAACCCTCGGCCGCGTTTTTAGCACACATAACAGAGTAGCCCCTTTCGGTAAAGTACATGTCAAGGGATTCAAGTATGGCATCCTCATCGTCGATTATTAGAATTTTGTGCCTCATGGCATGTCATCCTTTTAAGGTAGGAATATCGAAAAATGGGCTCCCTTTCGCTTTCCAGGGTAGACTTCAACCTTTCCACCGTGTGCTTCAACTATCCGTTTCACGTTGAAAAGACCGAGACCTGTGCCTTTTTTCTTATTACTGAAAAAAGGATCAAAGATGAAAGGGAGAGAATCTTTGTCGATTCCTGGACCATTGTCGTAGATATCTACAATAACACCCCCGTTTTTATTTGCCTTCCTAGTGGCAACGGTTATGACTCCCCCGCCGTCGAGTACGTCGATTGAATTTAAAAGTATGTTGATGAGAGCTTGTTCTATCTTATCCTTATCGAGATTGAGTTGTGGAAGTTTCGCCGAGTAGAGCTTTTTGATACGGATTTTCTTCTCTTTAGCTCTCACCTCTATTACCTCAATGCTCGACTCCACAATCCGATTTATATCCGCCTTTTCAACGTTAAGCTTTATAGGTCTTGCGAAGTCTAGCATCTCCGTGAGAATCCTTTCGAGCTTGGTTATCTCGTTCAATACGATCTCTATCCTTCTTCTGTCGTTACCGTCTAGAAAAGCATTCCTCTTTAAGATCTGTATGTTGAGCTTTACAGAGGATAACGGATTCCTTATTTCGTGCGCCAAAGATGTTGTAAGCCTCCCTATTTGGGCCAAGTTTTCGGTTTCCCTTATCTTTTTTTCCATCTCAACCCTTTCCGTTATGTCCCTACATATACCCGCAACCGCCATTTGACCGTCGTAAGTTATTATCTTAACCTTGTTCTCCGTTGGGTAACATCTACCATCCTTATGTTTTCTTAAGTAAACGTATAATTCGGGAGCCTCCCCCTTTTTTATCCTTTCATCGTAAAGGCTCTTTACAAATTCGAGGGATTCTTCAGCAATGAACTCGTAGTACGATTTTCCGACAACCTCTGAAATATCGTATCCGTGCATGTCGCAGTATGCTTTATTTGCGAACACTATTATTCCACCCTGATTCACAAAATAGCCGTCGTTTATGTCCTCGACCAGTGTCCTGTACTTTGCTTCAGATTCAGTAAGCTCTTTTGTCCTTGCCTCAACCATCCTTTCCAGGTTCTGGGCGTGTTCTCTAATTTTACTTTCGTGAAGGGACTGAAAATTTCTACTAAATTGCGTAATTGTGTAAAAAGTGCACCTGTTTAGTTTGATGAGAGCCTCTTTCAATTCCTCCCCTTGGAGATTGTCAAGGAATATGGGGGTTAGAATCTCGCGGATCAATTCGTAAGCGTGCTGGACCTCAGAGAGCGTAAAGCCCCCATGTAGCCTTGCACGGGTAATCCATTCGATGTGGCAGTTGATTTTTGAATAATCGTTGAAAAGGAGAACGTAGGTGCTTGCATCATATGCTGCGCTCACAGTGATGGAAAGTTCCTCGTAAGGTCTTTCTTTGTATCTTTCACTAACTTCCCGCTTTAGTCTTGCTATCCACTCTTCAATTACCTGTTTTCTATACTTTTCTAAAAGCTCTTTGAGCCCCATTGCAGTTTTGTATTTAGGCTAGATTTGCCCCTTATGGTTTTCCAATAAGCCATCTTACGGGATAGCAAACCTTTCCAAGAATCCAACTAGCGTGAAAGTCAACCTTCGTAAGGATTGAATATAGAATCGATGAGTTTCTAAACCGATTACTATAACCCCCCGTCGTTAAATAATATATCACGTTTTTAAATTTTGAGCAGGAACAAGAAGGCTTACCTTAGTTTTTTAGCCTCGGATTGTTAGGAGACCGTGGATTTTGAGGTACGTTTCTTGAAATAAAAAATGTTATTGTGATAGATTAGCTTTTTGTGAAAATAAGGGAACTCCTTGAGCAGAAAGAGGAGATTCTTCTTTCTCCCTTTGCTCAGAAGAGCAAAAATTCTCGAGGAAGGCTCAAACCGGAGCCAGAATGCGACATAAGGCCCGCTTTCCAGCATGATAGGGACAGAATTATACACAGCAAGGCTTTCAGAAGATTAAAGCACAAGACCCAAGTCTTTCTTTCCCCTCAGGGTGACCACTACAGAACGAGATTAACTCACACGCTTGAAGTGGCACAAATCGCCAGAACCATAGCAAAATCTCTGTCTTTAAACGAGGATCTTGTGGAGGCCATTTGTCTGGGCCATGATCTAGGTCATACGCCTTTCGGACATGCAGGAGAAGAAGTTTTAAATAGGATACACAAAGGGGGTTTCCGGCACAATGAACAGAGTTTAAGGGTCGTAGATATGTTGGAAAAGGACGGCCGGGGACTCAATTTGACGTACGAAGTAAGAGACGGAATTCTAAAGCATTCCAAAGGAAAGGGAGAAGTAATTCCAAAAGAGTCGGATGAGAAACCACTCACAAAAGAGGCTGAGATAGTCCGAGTGGCAGATGTCATAGCCTATATAAACCACGACATAGATGACGCTTTAAGGGGCAATGTTATTCGCGAAGAAGACCTTCCAGAAGATTCGGTTAAATTCTTGGGAAGGACCAGTTCAAAAAGGATAGACACGATGGTGAGAGGTGTTATAGAGGAGACTTTAAAGACAGAGAATCTAATGATATCTATGAGCGAGGAACTCACGTACCACATATACAAGCTAAGAGATTTTCTTTACGAAAGGGTATACGAAAACGATGTTGTCCACGGTGATTTCGAGAAGTGTGCGAGAATAATTGAGGATCTTTACTTCTATTTCCTTAAGCATCCGGATGTGTTTCTCAAAGAGATAAACAAGCCTGACTTTTATGACGAACCGGAAAAGTGTGTGGTCGATTTTATATCGGGCATGACCGATAGATATGCCTTTTACCTTTTTGAGAAGATATTCCTTCCCTTGCCATGGAAGATTCCTCTATAATTCGAACCTTAGGGAGTGACTTATGCTCGAAAAAGTCTACAATCCTAAAAATGTGGAGGAAAAATGGTATAAGTTCTGGCTGGATAAGGGGTACTTTACTGCCAAAACTGACTCAGAGTTAAAACCGTTCTCTATTGTCATTCCACCACCTAACGTGACTGGTTCCCTCCATATGGGGCATGCTCTCAATAACACTTTGCAGGATATAGTTGTCCGTTACAAAAGAATGGCCGGATTCAATACCCTTTGGCTTCCTGGCACTGACCATGCGGGAATAGCGACACAGAATGTGGTAGAAAGGGAACTAGCAAAGGAAAACCTAAAAAGGGAGGATTTAGGAAGGGATGGATTTTTAAAGAGGGTCTGGGAGTGGAAGGAGAAGTACGGAAGGACGATAATGGAACAGCTTATGAAGCTTGGGTGTTCTCTTGACTGGACAAGGGAAAGGTTCACAATGGACGAAGGCCTCTCCAGGGCTGTAAGAGAAGTCTTTGTCCGGCTTTATGAAGAGGGTCTAATATACAGAGGGTATTACATAATAAACTGGTGCCCCAGATGCAAAACGGCCCTTTCAGATTTGGAGGTCGAACATGAAGAAGAGAAAGGTTTTTTGTACTACGTAAGGTACCCTCTTGAAAGGGGAGCCGAATTTCTAGTAGTTGCCACAACAAGACCGGAGACAATGTTGGGTGATACGGCAGTAGCCGTGAATCCCGAAGATGCAAGATACAAAAAGTACGTTGGAAGTTTCGCCGTTCTCCCCATTGCTGAGAGAAAGATTCCAATAATTGCGGATCCTCACGTGGATCCTAATTTCGGTACTGGAGTTTTGAAGGTCACGCCTGCCCATGACTTTTACGATTTTGAGATAGGAAAAAAACACAACCTGCCACAGATAAAGGTCATTGATGAAGATGGCCGTATGAATGAAAACGCTTTCTTATTTGCGGGTCTTGACAGATTTGAATGTAGAAGATTACTCTTGGAAGAACTCAAAAAAAGGAATCTCTTTGAAAAGCAGGAACCTTATTCTTTGGTTTTGGGAAAGTGTTACAGGTGTAAAACCGTAGTTGAGCCTTCTCTCTCACTCCAGTGGTTTGTGAAAATGAAACCTCTTGCGGAGCCAGCAATTGAGGTTGTCAGAAGTAAAAGGGTAAGGATAATACCTGAGATGTGGGAGAAGGTTTACTTTGACTGGATGAATAACATAAAAGACTGGTGTATATCTAGACAGATATGGTGGGGACACAGGTTACCCGTCTGGTATTGTAAGATGTGTGAAAAAACTTACGTATCCAGGGAAGATTTGGAGCTATGCGAATCTTGTGGTCAAAGACTTATTCAGGATGAGGATGTTCTGGATACCTGGTTTTCTTCGGCTCTCTGGCCTTTTTCAACACTTGGATGGCCTAAAAAGACTAAAGACTTAGAGATCTTTTATCCCACATCCCTTCTCGTTACCGGGTTCGATATTCTCTTTTTCTGGGTTGCCCGAATGATTATGATGGGCCTCAAATTTATGGGGGATGTCCCTTTTAGGGAAGTCTACATACACGCTTTAGTAAGGGATGCCGAAGGAAAGAAGATGAGCAAATCGAGAGGAAACGTGATAGATCCCCTTATAATGATAGAGAAATATGGATGCGACGCCTTTAGATTTACTTTAGCTATGCTTACTTCGCAAGGAAGGGATATCTTACTTTCCACTGAGAGAATAGAAGGGTCCAGAAATTTTGTAAACAAGATCTGGAATGCTGCAAGACTTTCCCTTCCTTTCCTTGAAGGTATGGACTTTTTTGAAGAAGGAAGCTTCAGGAACGATTCGACTTTCTTGCCAGACAGATGGATAGTAACGAGACTCGTAAAGGTGATAAAAAGAGTGACGGACGCTTTAGAAAGCTACCATTTCAATGAGGCATCGATAGCCCTTTACGATTTTATTTGGCACGAGTTCTGTGACTGGTATTTGGAGCTTATAAAACCGAACCTTTACGGAAGAGTCTCCGTATTCGACTCCAAAAAGACAAGGTTAACGCTTTTTTTTACATTTCGTTCGATCCTCAAACTCCTTCATCCTTTTATGCCTTTTATCACTGAGGAGATCTATCAGATGCTCCCTCATAAGGAAAAAGAAAGCATAATGATAGATAGCTATCCTAAAGCGGACGAATCATTAATGGATGAAGAAGCGGAAAGAAAGATGTCTGTGATAATAGAAACGATAGATGCCATAAGAAGGATACGGGGAGAAGTAAATATCCAGCCAAATGTGAAGATCGACGCGCACATAAAAGCTAAAGATAAGGAAGAACTTTTAAAGCTTTACGTGCCGTACGTTATGGAACTTGCCAAGCTCAGAAACGTATTTTTTGTCGAAGAAGAAATCCAAGAAAAATGCGCAATCGAAGTAGTGGATGACGTGGAGATCTATATACCCCTTACCGACATTATCGATGTTGACAAGGAGATTTCAAGGATCGAAAAAGAGATGAAAAGACTGGACGAAGAGCTCGAAAAAGTATTTAAAAAGCTCAACAACAAAGATTTCCTCGAAAAGGCACCTCCGGAAGTGATAGAAAAGAACAAAGAGACTTTGGAGGAGCTAAGAAACAAAAGATCGAAACTCGCCATAGGAAGAAAACGCTTAGAGGCTATAAGATGAAGACGAAGATAAATGAAGAAACGGTGAAATACCTTGCCCATCTAAGCCGGATAGAACTCACAAAGGAAGAGATAAGCGAGTTCACCTACCAGCTCGACACAATTTTAAAGTACATGGATCAATTAAATGAGCTCAACACTGACGGCATAGAACCCACATCCCACGCAATCGAATTAAAACTTTCGCTGAGGGAAGATCAAAGAGGACCTTCTCTGGCCCAGGAAGAAACTATGATGAACGCTCCTCAGAGGATGGGACCCTTCTTTAAAGTTCCCCCAGTGATAGAAACGGAGGCCTAGCCTAAAGTGAATGAAATTTTAGGGATGACGATAAAAGAAATAAGGGAACGATTGAAAAAGAAGGAATTCACTTCCTCAGAACTAACCCGTTTCTTTCTAGAAAGAATAGCGAAATACGACGGCGAGATAGGTTCGTACATCGAAATTACAGAAGGCACGGCTATAGCCATGGCCGAGGAGGCGGACAGAAGGATAAAAAAAGGGGAAGATGGAAAGATCTTAGGGATTCCTTTAGCGGTAAAGGACATCATCTGCACAAAAGGGATCGAAACTACCTGCGCTTCTAAGATCCTTAAAGGATTCATCCCACCCTATGATGCAACGGTGATAAAGAGGCTTAAGGAGGAAGGCTGTGTTCTTCTCGGAAAACTCAACATGGATGAATTTGCGATGGGGTCTTCTACTGAGAATTCCGCGTTTCAAATTACTAGAAATCCATGGAAAAAGGATAGGACTCCTGGGGGTTCAAGCGGCGGTTCCTCTGCCGCTGTGGCAACGGGGCTATGTGTCGCTTCTTTAGGTACTGATACAGGAGGTTCTATAAGGCAGCCTGCCTCATTTTGTGGAATTTTTGGCCTCAAACCCACGTACGGAGCAGTATCGAGATACGGTCTTATTGCGTTTGCATCCTCCTTAGACCAGATAGGTCCTATGGCGAGAAATGTCACTGATCTTGCTATTCTTCTCGAAATAATCGCCGGCTATGACCCCTACGATTCCACATCCCTTCCGTTTTCCCCACCCGACTATTTTTCCTTCCTTGGACAAGATATAAAGGGGTTGAGGATAGGAATTCCAAAGGAGTATTTCACAGAGGGGATAGATCGGGATGTGAAGGAGGCTACTACCAATGCTATAAAGCTACTTTATGACTTAGGCGCAAAAGTCGATGAGATAAGCCTTCCCCATACAAAATATGCGCTCGCCACCTATTACATAATTTGCACAGCTGAAGCCTCTTCCAATCTTGCAAGGTATGACGGTGTTAAGTACGGGTTAAGGATTGAAGGAAAAGACATAGTGGAGATGTACAAAAAGACTAGGCTTAAGGGTTTTGGGAAGGAAGTGAAAAGAAGGATAATCCTTGGAACTTATGTTCTGTCCACCGGTTATTATGATGCTTACTATAAAAAGGCATCGAAGGTAAGAACACTTATACGCAGAGATTTTCAAGATGCATTTAGAGTCTGTGATGTGATTGTGACCCCCACTTCTCCTACAACCGCCTTCAAATTAGGAGAAAAGATACATGACCCCTTAAAGATGTATCTTTCTGACATCTTTACAATCCCTGCTAATCTGGCAGGGCTTCCAGCTATGTCTTTGCCATGCGGTTTCGATTCGGAAAATCTTCCCATTGGACTTCAGCTTATTGGCCGTCCTCTGGAGGAAGAAACTTTGCTCAAGGTCGCCTATGTCCTTGAAAAAGAAATGAAGGTTAAAACTATTCCCGATGAATACCTTTCCTGAAGCTCTCCGTTTTCTTTCGTCTTTAGAAACGATGGGAATAAAAAAAGTCTTCCTTGAAGAAGGCATAGATCTGCTCAGTCTTTCCAAGAGAGTGCATGACTGTAAAAGATGTCGTCTCTCTTTAACCCGTACGCACGTCGTTTTCGGAGAGGGAAACTGGAACGCGGAGCTAATGTTTGTAGGGGAGGCTCCTGGCGAAGAAGAGGACAGAGAAGGAAGACCATTTGTCGGTAAGGCAGGAAGGCTTCTTACTCAACTCATCGAGGATGTTGGGCTGAGAAGGTCGGAAGTGTACATATGTAACGTCCTAAAGTGCAGGCCTCCGGATAATAGGGACCCGGAAAAAGATGAGATAGAACAGTGTAGGGAGTATCTGTTCCTCCAAATAGCTTTCGTAAGGCCTAAAGTACTGGTTACCCTCGGAAGGTACGCTTATAACACCATATTCGATTGCGAAGAAAGGATAACCAAAGTTAGGGGGGAGCTAAGAGATTTTTGTGGGATAAAGGTTATCCCCACATACCATCCTTCGTTCCTTTTAAGAAACCCGGACAAAATCGAAGAGGTTAAGGAAGACATAAAAAGGGCAAAAGCTCTGCTTTTAAGCGGAAAACTCGATTTTACGTTGCAGAGTCTCTCTTATCTGGTCTGGCCTAAGGACTCGGATAAGACTGGTTGAACCGACCTTTCCTACTGGATAACCCATAGTAAGAACGATAGTTTCTTCGCCTTTAATAAAACTGTCTTTATGCGCTTGGGACAAAAATTCTTCTACCATTCGCGAAGGATCATCTATACCAGATAGAACCATGTACGGTTTTACACCCCAAATAACCGTGAGCCTATTTAGGATTTCCGGGTCATGTACATTTGCAACGATTGGCGTTCTTGGTCTAAACTTGGCAACCCTGAAAGCTGAGCTTCCACTCTTTGTGAAGACTACAATTGCAGATGCTTTGATCTCTTTGGCCAATATGCAGCTACTTTTCGCTATGGCATAATCTGGGGATTCTTCGTCAAATATCTGTTGAAAGTAAGGATAAACTTTTTCAGCCTCCTTTATCGTTTTCGCCATCATACGAACTGATTCAGTAGGAAATTCACCAACTGCTGTCTCGTCCGAAAGCATAAGAGCATCGGCACCATCCAATACTGCGTTGGCTATGTCCGATATATCGGCCCTTGTTGGGGCACTGGAATGGACCATCGAGTTTAGCATCTGCGTTGCGACCACCACAATTTTGTTCTTTGCTCTCGCTTTTTCCACCAGTCTTTTCTGTTCGATAGGTACTCTCTCTAATGGGATCTCGACTCCAAGGTCACCTCTCGCTATCAGTATCCCATCGGAAACCTCAAGTATACTGTCTATCTCTTTTAATGCGTTTTCTGTCTCAATTTTTGAAAAAATCGGCTGACCCGAGCCAAACTCTTCGATCACCTTCCTACACTCCATGACGTCGTTTTTGTTATTAACAAATGAGAGAGCAACGAAATCGACTCCCATTCTCAATCCAAATATAAGGTCATCTCTGTCCTTTTCTGTAAATGCCGGAATCGATAGTCTCACACCTGGAAAGTTAACGCCCTTTCTAGATGAAATCGTACCTCCTTGAACGACCTGTGTGAGGACCCGGTCAAAAAGATTAGAAATCACCGTAAGCTTTATCTGACCATCTGCGAGACAGACAGTATCCCCTTCTTTTAGGTCTTCTAGGATTTGAGGTCTGTCAATGCTAATTATCGCTATCCCGTCTCTCTTTTCCCCAATTACTTCCTTTTTTATTATCTCCACAGTCTCACCCTTATGAACCATAAATGGTCTTTTCACCTCACATACCCTTATCTTTGGGCCCGATAGGTCCTGTAGTATCCCAACTGGAAGCTTCAATGTTTGGGCGACCGACCTTACCCGTTGAAAGAGGATCCTGTGATAATTTTGATCTCCGTGGGAAAAATTCAGTCTAAAGACATTAACGCCTGTCTCTATGAGCTCTTTTATCTTCTCCGGGTCTTCCGATGAGGGTCCTAAGGTCGCTATGATTTTGGTCCTTCTCATAATTTGCAAAATTTTACAACACCTATCTGAAGGTTGAAAGTTTTTTCAAAAAAAAGATTGACAACGTGGGCTGGACAAAATATAAATTAAAAAAATTCTAAAAAGGAGTTTACCATGGACGAGAAAGAGAAGACCATAAGAAAAAGATGGATTCAAGATTGGTGGCCAGAAAGGCTAAATTTGAAGATACTTAGGCAGAATTGCCCTTGTTCGAACCCGTACGGTTTTGATTTCGACTACGTGAGCGAGTTTGAAAAACTTGATCTTCAAGCCGTAAAGAAGGACATTGAGGAAGCTCTTCGCAATTCTCAGGAGTGGTGGCCTGCAGATTTCGGACATTACGGCGGGCTTATGATCAGGCTCGCATGGCACAGTGCCGGTAGCTATAGAGTATTCGATGGTAGGGGGGGAGCGAATACAGGACAGATCCGTTTTCCTCCAAGGATAAATTGGCCCGACAACATAAACCTAGATAAGGCATTACGGCTTCTTTGGCCTATCAAACAGAAGTATGGGCGTAGGATTTCCTGGGCCGATTTAATAATCCTTGCCGGAAACGTAGCATTAGAATCGATGGGGGTAAAGACTTTTGGATTTTCCGGAGGAAGGGTCGACATGTACGAACCTGATGAGAGTCCTGACTGGGGGCCAGAAGAGGAGATGTTAAAAGGCGACAAACGTGTAAAGGAAGGTGAAGTTGAAAGGCCCTTTGCAGCAACAGAGATGGGTTTGATATATGTTAACCCGGAAGGTCCGGAGGGAAATCCGGATCCTCTCGCCTCCGCAAAGCAGATAAGGGAGATATTCACGAAGATGGGCATGAATGACGAAGAAACGGTTGCCTTGATAGCCGGTGGCCATGCTTTTGGAAAGACTCATGGAGCATGTCCTGAGACTTTTCTAGGTCCCGACCCCGAAAGTTCACCTTACGAAGAGCAGGGTCTTGGATGGAAATGTAGTTTTAAGACCGGTATGGGGCCGGACACTTATACAAGCGGATTCGAGGTTATATGGTCCCCCACACCTACAAAATTTAGCAACGCTTTCTTACACATCCTTTTTCGTTACGAATGGGAGCTCACCAAGTCTCCTGCCGGTAAGTATCAGTGGGTTGCAAAAGATGCGCCGGAGATAATACCCGATCCTTACGATCCGCAAAAGAAACACAAGCCAACTATGCTCACAAGTGATCTCGCTTTGAGGTTCGATCCAGACTATGCAAAGATCGCAAAAAGGTTTATGGAAAATATGGATGAATTCGAGAGGGCTTTTGCAAAGGCCTGGTTTAAACTCACCCACAGAGACATGGGTCCGCTCTCGTGCTATGTGGGACCAGAAGTTCCAAAAGAAGTTTTCGTATGGCAGGACCCTTTGCCAGAAAGGGACTACGATTTGATAGATGAAAAAGACATGCTTGCTCTCTCTCAGGCAATTTTGGCAAAGGGGCTTACCATAACAGAGCTTGTATACACTGCTTGGTCCTCTGCCTCAACATTTAGATGTTCTGATAGAAGGGGTGGCGCAAATGGAGGACGCATAAGGCTTTATCCCATGAACAGCTGGGAGGTGAACCATCCCCAAGAACTAAAAAGGATTCTTAACATTTTTGAAACAATAATGGAGGATTTCAATTCTAGATCTGGAAAAAAGAAGATTTCGATGGCTGACCTTATAGTGCTTGGCGGATGTGTTGCCATAAAAGAGGCGGCAAAGAGAGCAGGGATCGAAGTAAAAGTCCCTTTTACGCCAGGAAGGGTCGATGCAACCCAGGAACAGACAGAGGTTGAGTTTTACAAGGCAATTGAGCCTGTAGCCTGTGGATTCCGGAATTACTTTACTGGGAAGACATCTTACTCTCCAGAGTATCTTTTAGTCGACAAGGCTCATCTTTTGACACTTTCGGTTCCGGAGATGGTTGTGCTTTTAGGTGGTATGAGGGTGCTTGGAGCAAATTACGGTAAAACCGATTACGGTGTCCTAACGGAAAACGTAGGTACATTAAGTAACGATTTCTTCGTGAATTTGCTCGATATGAGATGGAGATGGGAGAGGAAGGACGAAAAAGGATATTTATATTACGGCTATGACCGAAAGACAGGCGCACATAAGTGGACTGCCACAAGGGTAGATCTCATATTCGGTCACCATTCCGAGCTGAGACCAATTGCTGAAGTTTACGCGTGCTCGGACGGAGAGGAAAAATTCGTTAACGATTTTGTTGCCGTATGGCACAAGATTATGAATCTTGACCGCTTCGATCTCCGAAAGAATCCGTGTCCGACGTATTATCTTTGATTTCAACCTCCACCCCTCTGGGTGGAAGTTTTCATTCAATTTTGATGCCTCTCTTCTCTTGACTTTGTGAAATTTTTCATTTAATCTCTTCCGAATAAAAAGAGGGAGGGACAATATGTGGAGACTGAGGACCGATGAGCAGGCCCAAGCAGAAGCTGCAGTCCAGCAGATCTTACCCCCATGCCAGATAAGGTGTCCCATAAAGGAACCTATCCAGAGAACGAATGTCATGATATCCCTTCTTCCGGAAAACGAAGAAAAGGCAAGGCAAGGAGTGATCGAGATAGGTGATTTCCTCTACGAGAGGAACCCTTTTTTTACAGTCTGTGGTTATGTTTGTGGAATCTGCGAGCGTGAATGTAATTACAGACTAAAAGGGGGAGCTATAAAAAGGAGGCTCCTTAAAAAATTTTTGGCTCAGTGGTACATACCCTACCTTTACGAAAAGAAACCTTTATCGTTAAGAAAGGATAAAGGGCCTGTTGCGATTCTTGGTGGGGGTCCGGCAGGTCTTATGTGTGCGTACGAATTGAGCAAGAAAGGCTACGATGTAACTGTTTTTGAAGCCAGGAAGAAGCTGGGTGGAGCACTAAGGTATATTCCAAAGTATAGGCTTCCAGAGACTGTTTTGGATGCAACTATAGACAACCTCATCCGCATAGCCGGAATAAAGGTTGAGACACAGGTGAGGTTCGAGGGATCTATTGTGGAGGAACTTGAAGCACAGGGTTTTAAAGCAATATTCATCGCTCCCGGAACTCCACAACCTAGACCGCTCACACTGGGGACGACCCCTGTTGAATGGCAAGGAATCGAAAACGTCGATTACGGTATCAATTTTCTTAGTAAGCTTTCTGAAGAGTCCCTTCCCTCAGACTACTTCAAGGGAAAAAGGGTCATAGTTATCGGTGGCGGTAATGTGGCTTTCGATGTGGCAAGGTCTGCGGTAAGACTAGGTGGCGAGGTTACCATAGTCTGTCTTGAAACGTGGGATAAAAAATCGAAGGATGGCATACCGGCCGATGAAGAAGAAATAGAGGGTGCTGAACAAGAGGGAGTGAGGATAGTTTATTCCAGAGGGGTAAAATCTGTAATCGGAGAAAACGGCAAGTTTAAAAAGATCGAGTGTCCAAGATGCGTTTCTGTTTTTGATGAAAAGGGGTTCAATCCTAAATTCGATATGAATGACATAATCGAAATTGAAGGTGATGTCCTCCTTATTTCGATAGGACAGATGCCGGACCGATCTTTGCTTCTCAAGGCAGGGCTTTTCGACGAACTAGGGAGACTCTCTGTAAATCCAATCACGAGACAGAGTTTGAGGAAGAAAAACGTTTTCGTTGGCGGTGATGTAAGGAGAATAGGCTTTATGGTTGATGCCATGGCAGAAGGTCGTGAGGCGGCCGATTTCATAGACAGGTACTTAAGAGGAGTAAGTCTTGCAAAATGGGTGGTAATTTACGAGGCCAGTAAAACTCCCAATAGGCGCATATTTAAGCCTGAACCAAAGCCAAAGTGGAGAAGAATTGAAGAAAGAATGAACTTTAACGAGTTTGAAATCGGTTTCACACTTGAGGAAGCAATAAGAGAGGCTAGAAGGTGTCTCGAATGCGGACCGTGTATCTCTTGTAAAGCATGTGTGGCTGTCAATCTGCAGGATGAATTACCGACGGTAAAGGTAGATGAAGATCTCTGTAGCGGATGTAGCATATGCGTTACGGCTTGCAACTATCATACTGCACAGCTTAGGGAGGTTCCGGTAGTATTCGAAGGGAGGGAGGTTGGATTTAAAAAGATTTCATATACCGATCCCTTACTCTGTAAAGCTTGCGGAATGTGCGTGGCCGCATGTCCATCGGGGGCAAGGCAGATAGTTCCAGATCCAGTGGAGCAGGCTCTAAAGTTAGAAAAAGGTACTGGGATCGTCTGTTTTGCATGCAAATTCGGATGGGGTCCGGCAGCGGATAGAATGGAAATCAAAAATGTAAAGGCCTTTATCCCGGTTCTATGTATAGGTAAGGTGGAGGCTACAGACATTCTACTTGCGTTCCAGTCAGGTAGTGACGGCGTTTTACTTTTTGGCTGCGCAGATGGCGAATGTCACTTTCAAGACGGTAACGAGGAGGCAAAAAAACGTATACACATGTTGAGGAAAGTTCTTGAGGCTTTTGGATATGAAAAGGAAAGGTTGGAGATAGTGACAGATATAGATCTCGAAGCTCAAAGAATTCAGGGTTTCATAAATACTTTTGTTGACAGAATCCGGTCCTTGAAGCCTTTACGAGGATAAGGAGGGAAGTTATGGGGAAACCTCAGATTGCCATATGCTGGCTCGGCGCCTGCGGAGGATGTGATGAGACTATCCTAGATCTAAACGAAGATATCCTAAGGATTGCTGATTTATTCGAAATCGTTCTTTGGCCCGTGGCTATGGATTTTAAATATGAGGAGATCGAAACTCTAAAGGATGGTCAAATCTTTGTGAGCGTAATAAACGGTTCAGTTAGAAACTCAGAGAATTACGAGATCCTAAAACTCTTAAGGAAAAAGTCAACGTATGTTGTGGCATTCGGTGCGTGCGCCTGCTTCGGAGGGACTCCCTCACTTGCAAATCTATTGACGAAAGACGATATATTCCGTTTTGTCTACAGGGACGCTCCAACCGTTGTGAATCCTGAAAGGAATGCACCCCTGTCATCTTACTTAAAAGATGGTAGGCACCTTACCCTACCCGAATTCTACGAGGAAGTGAAACCTGTCTCTGAGGTTGTGGACGTGGACTACTTCTTACCTGGCTGTCCACCCTCTTCGGACCTTGTGAGGGAGATGTTCAACATAGTATCATCAGGAGACCTGCCTCCAAAAGGAACTACTCTTGCGTCATCTGTCGCACTCTGTGCTGTATGTCAAAGAAACGACACAAAACCTGAGCGCTTGGAGATAAGGAGCGTAAAGAGGATACACGAGATAGAGGCAGATCCTAATCTATGCTTCCTTGCGCAGGGTGTTATCTGTCTTGGACCGTCCACAAGGAGCGGATGCGGTAATGTCTGTCTCGATATAAACCTACCTTGTAGGGGTTGTATGGGACCCGTAGAAGCTCTAAAGGATATGGGTTCAAAGTATCTTTCTATGCTTTCTTGTCTTGTGGAAGGAAACACTGAGGAAGAAAGAAGACGTGTGATTGACGGTATCGCAGATCCCGTAGGTTACTTTTATAGGTTCACAATTGGATCATCAATTATTCGAAAGAGAAGATAGAAAGGTAGGTGGTAAAATGGGCGAAAGACTAACGATAAATCCAGTAACAAGGCTCGAAGGCCACGGAAAGATCGACATATTCTTGAATGACGACGGCGACGTGGAAGAGGCCTACTTTCAGGTCACTGAGCTTAGGGGCTTTGAAAAGTTCTGCATTGGAAGACCAGTAGAAGAGATGCCAAGGATAGTTCCGAACATATGCGGTGTCTGTCCAACTCCTCACAATTTGGCTTCTACTAAGGCTCTAGATGTAATTTATGGGGCAGCTCCGACACCGACAGCGAAACTAATAAGAAAACTGCAACTTTGCGCGGCTTACGTGGAAGACCATTTCTTGCATTTTTTTTTCCTCGGGGCACCTGATTTCATAGTTGGGCCCGATGCTAGTCCAAAAAAGAGAAACATTTTAGGGATCATTGAAGAACTTGGTGTCGAATTGGCAAAAGAAGTTATTGAAGTTAGAAAAAGGACAAGAAATATCATAAAGCTTATCGCAAGTAAACCTGCACACCCTGAAGGAGGGCTTCCAGGAGGTGTCTCGAAAGGCATAAAGGAGGAGGACAGGAATTTCATTTTGGAAACTGCGAATATGTGTGTAAAATTTGCAATATATGCTCTTAAGCTTTTTAAAGAAAAGGTTTTAGGAAGACGCGAATATTTAGATCTGATAATGAGTGATGCATACACACTAAAAACTTACTATATGGGAATGGTTGATGACTATATGAGGCAAAGTTATTATGAAGGTATGTTGAGGATTGTGGATCCTGATGGAAACGAAATCGCATTCTTTCATCCCAGGGAATACGTGGAGCATATTGCAGAATGGGTTGAGCCTTGGACTTATGTGAAGTTGAACTATCTTAGAAGATTCGGCTGGAAGGGCATAAAAGAAGGGTGGGACTCTTCTCTTTACCGAGTGGGACCCCTTGCGAGATACAACGTCTGTTACGGTATGGCCACTCCCCTTGCTCAAAAGGAGCATGAAGAAATGGTCTCCCTTTTGGGAAAGCCAGTTCATAGCACTTTGGCGTATCACTGGGCAAGACTAATTGAGGCCTTGCAGGCTGCTGAGGAGATGCAAAAAATAGCGAATGATCCACTCCTTACTGGAAAAGATATACGAAACACAAACTACGAACTGACAGGAAAAGGTGTGGGGTGCTTGGAAGCCTGTAGGGGGGTTCTCATTCATGACTACGAAGTAGATGGAAAAGGCATTGTAACAAGGGTTAATCTTATCGTTGCAACCCAGCACAACGCTGCTCCCATAGCTCTCTCTGTGAAAAAAGCTGCAAAGGCATTCATAAGTAAGGGAAGATTGGAAGACAAGGAAGGACTCTTAAACTATGTGGAGATGGCATTTCGTGCCTATGATCCTTGCTTTGGTTGCGCAACACACGTAATTCCAGGAAGAATGCCTCTTATGATAGAGATACGGGATTCGAAAGGTACGGTAATAGACAGAGTGAGCAGATTTTAGCTAAGTTTCTGTCGGTTAGGAATCTTCTTAACCCTCTATTCTTGACTTTACGGCCGAATTTTCATATGCTTATACGCCACGGGCCGTTAACTCAGGCTGGTAGAGTATCTGCCTTTTAAGCAGAGAGTCGGAGGTTCGAGTCCTCCACGGCCCATAAGTCCCCATCGTCTAGTCAGGCCCAGGACACCGGTCTTTCAAGCCGGCAACGGGGGTTCAAATCCCCCTGGGGACGATTTCTTCCCCCTCCTCAAGGTCTGATTTTCGTTGACAAGCCCCAGTTTTTGTTATAAAAGATTGTGAAATTTTTTATAAACTTCCAGGGGAGGTATAAGATGAAGATTGCTGTTTGTGTCAAGCAGGTCCCGGATACCGAAGCCGAAATAAAATGGGATACTGAGAAGGGTGTACTAAAAAGGGATGCCATTGACCCCATAACAAATCCCTTTGACGAGTTTGCAATTGAAGAGGCACTACTTACGAGAGAGAAATACGACTGCGAGATATATGCGATATCCATGGGACCTGAAAGAGCCCAAGAGGTTTTAAGAAATGCCCTTGCGCTGGGTGTGAACGGTGTTTACCACATAAACGATCCTCAGCTTTCAGGATCTGACACCTTCGGTACCGCATACGCTTTGGCAAATGCCATAAAAAAGATAGGGGATGTGGATATAGTTTTTATGGGTAGGCAATCAACCGATGGTTCCACTGGTGCCGTGCCCGGTGAAATCGCTTCGATCTTAGGTTATACTCCACTTACCTATGTTGCAAAGATAAGGGAGATAGACTTCAAGGCTAAAAGGATAGTTGTTGAGAGAGCAATCGAGGGTGGATTTGAGGTGGTGGAAGGCAAATTACCTGCTGTTGTTTCGGTAATTAAGGGCATAAATGAGCCTAGACTTCCAAACCTTATGGGTATCAGAAAAGCGGCTAAGATGGAAATACCTAAGTGGAACTGCGATGATTTGGGGCTCGAAAAAGACAAAATTGGACTCGCAGCTTCAGCAACAAGGGTAACAGAGATATCTGTGCCACCCCCAAAAGGACAGGGAGAGATACTCAAAGGTGATTTAGAAGAGATAGCAGAAACTTTGGTTTCCAAGCTACTTGATCTCAAAATTATAAAGTAAGGAGGAAAAAATGGGAGACGTTTGGGTATACATAGAGCATAAAGACGGTGTTGCATCCCCACTCTCTTTCGAACTTTTAGGAATAGGTAAAAAACTTGCTCAGGAAAGAGGCGGGAAGGTCTGTGCGCTGATAATCGGAGAAAATGTTGACCCTCTTGCAAAAGAAGCCTTCTCGTACGGGGCCGAAAAGGTTTACGTTGTATCTAACCCTCTTCTTAAAAGTTTTAGAAGTGACCTTTTCACTAAATCTGCCTGCGAACTTATAAGTAAGTATGGACCAGACATCGTCCTCTTTAGATCCACAACGCAGGGAACTGACCTTTCCTCTGGTGTTGCGGGAAAACTTCAGGTTGGACTTTGCGCCGATGCTATAAATGTTTACCATGACGGTAATGTTTTAAAGATGGTTCGGTCCGCCTTTGGTGGAAGATTCAACGTCACAGTGGCAAATGAAAGAGTTACTCCTAAACTCGTTACTGTGAGGCCGAAAGCTTTCGAAATGCCCGAAAAAAAGGACGGTCAGGAAGGAGAGATCATAAAGGAAAGTGTGTCAATTGGAGAATCGGACGCCCTAATCAAAATCCTCGATTTTGTTAAATCAGCAGTTACAGTAAATCTGGTCGAGGCAGACATTATAGTTTCAGGGGGAAGAGGAGTCGGAAAACCCGAAGGCTTTAATCTCCTTAAGGAGTTTGCAGATCTTATAGGTGGGGCTGTTGGGGCATCTAGAGCGGCTGTAGATTCTGGATGGATCCCATACGAACATCAGGTCGGACAGACAGGAAAGACTGTAAAGCCTAAACTTTACATCGCTTGTGGTATCTCTGGCGCAATCCAGCATCTTGCCGGTATGAGGACATCAGACTGTATCGTGGCCATAAACAAAGACCCTGATGCTCCCATATTTAAAATTGCCACGTTTGGGATAGTGGGAGACCTCTATCAGGTGATTCCAAAGCTTATAGAAAAGTTCAAAGCCAAGCTGGGAAGGTAATGGATTTTCAAATTTTCGGAGGCCCAGCCTTCCAAGTCGTCTCTTATTCATTTTTGGCCGCTCGCGTAAAGAGCTAGCCATAATCAAAAGGAGGGGGCCAGGCGATGATAGTTTACATCGACGGGAAAGAAATCAAGGCAAAAGAAAACGAGACTATCCTTGCGTGCGCGAAAAGGGCCGGTATTAGGATTCCTACACTCTGCTATCTCGAGAAAGTGCTTCCTATTGGTTCATGTAGGATCTGCGTAGTCGAGGTTGAAGGGTTCGAAAAACCGATTCCGGCGTGTGAGAGTTACGTTTCTGACGGAATGAGGGTTTTTACGCACACAGAGAGAATTAAAAACATAAGAAGGGAGATCCTCCAACTTTTGCTTATGAATCATCCTCTTGACTGTCCGATATGTGACAAAGCAGGGGAATGCGTTTTACAGGATTTGGTATACGAATATGAGATCGAAAAGGTCACCCTTCCTAAACTGAAACCGAAAAAGAACGGAAATGGGTGGGCCACTCAAGCAATAAAACATCATCCAGCGCGGTGTGTCCTCTGTCAGAGATGTGTGAGGGTTTGCAGAGAATGGGTTGGCAGGGAGGTGCTAGACATCGTTGGACAAGGTATGGAAGCGAAAATAGAGGCCGTAAATCCGCAAAAGTGCATAAGTTGCGGAGAGTGCTTGTCCGTATGCCCAGTCGGGGCCTTGACCGAAAACGTAAGTCCGATAAAGGGGAGAATTTGGCAAACGAAGAGAGTCAAAACCGTATGTGGATACTGCGGAGTGGGTTGCGTTCTTGATTTTCACGTTTTGGGCAAAAGGATCATCAAGGTTACGGCAGACGGCACCAACGGACCAAACAAAGGGACCTTGTGCGTCAAAGGCAGATTTGCCTACGAGTTTGCGATGAGCAAAGAAAGGCTTACAAAGCCCCTTATTCGGGTAAGAGACACCTTTATCGAGACAACGTGGGACGAAGCCTTAAATCTCATCGTAAGGAGGTTTTCGGAGATAAAGGAAACTTATGGCAGCAACTCTATTGGAGGGCTCTGCTCCGCCAGATGCACGAATGAAGACAACTATCTGTTTCAGAAGTTTATGAGGGCAGTTATAGGAACAAACAACGTGGACCACTGTGCCCGACTCTGACACTCTCCTACGGTGGCAGGGCTTGCCACAACACTCGGTTCTGGTGCAATGACCAATAACATTGATGACCTAAAAAATTCGGAGGTGATAATAGTTTCTGGAAGTAATCCTACCGAGAATCACCCTGTTATAGGGATGTGGCTTAAACACTTGGCAAAATACAGGGGTGTAAAGCTTGTAGTTATTGACCCGCGGGCGATAGATTTAACAGAGGAAGCTACCGTGTTCTTAAAAATAAGGCCCGGGACTGATGTCGCCCTAATTAATGGCCTTTGCCACATAATAATAAAGGAAAATTTGCACAAGAGGGAATTTATCGAAGCTAACACTGATAATTTCGAAGCTTTCGAAAAGACCGTTGAGAAATATAACCCGGACCTTGTCGAGCAGATAACAGGAATAACGAAGGAAGAGTTAATTAAAGTTGCAAAAATGTATGCTTCTGCCGAAAGGGCTTCCATAGTTTACTGCATGGGTCTTACACAACATTCCCACGGAACAGATAATGTGAAGGCTCTTTCTAATTTAGCCCTTCTCTGTGGGCACATAGGTAGGCCTGGATCAGGTATAAATCCGCTTAGGGGACAGAACAATGTTCAGGGTGCCTGTGACATGGGGGGGCTTCCTAATGTTTACCCAGGATATCAGAGAATCGATATACCCCAAATAAGAGAGAAGTTCGAAGAGGCATGGGGACATAAATTGCCGGAAAGCCCTGGCTTAACCTTAACTGAGATGGTGGAAGCCGCGCAAGAAGGCAAAATAAAGGCCATGTACATAATGGGGGAGAATCCACTTGTTACGGACCCGGATTTGAACCATGTAAGGACGGCTTTCGAATCTTTAGAGTTTTTGGTTGTCCAGGACATATTTTTAACAGAGACTGCAAAGCTTGCCCACGTTGTACTTCCTGCGTGTTCCTTCCTTGAGAAGGACGGGACTTTTACAAATACGGAAAGAAAGGTTCAGCGAGTAAGAAGAGTCATTCCAGCGCCTGATGGTGCAAAGCCGGATTGGGAAATCATAATGATGCTCGCAAACAAGTGGGGCTATTGGATGGACTACAAATCGCCAAAAGATGTCTTTGAAGAGATAAGGAAAGTTACGCCGCAATACGCCGGGATAACTTACGAGCGATTAGAACAGGGCGGGATCCATTGGCCATGCCCATCGGAAGACCATCCTGGAACGCCTATCCTTCATGTGGGTGGGATAGTAAGGGGAAAGGGTCTATTCTTACCGGTTGAATATAGGCCCCCAGCTGACGCCTTGGATGACGACTTTCCATTTGTACTAATCATCGGCCGACACTATTATCACTACCATTCCGCAACGATGACCGGAAAGTCAGCTCTCATAAACAGCTTGGCTCCTGAAGCAACCCTAGAGATGAACCCGAAGGATGCTGAGTATCTGGGGATAAAAGATGGGGAGAATGTAAAAGTAGAAAGTAGAAGAGGGTCCGTACTTCTCAAAGCTAAACTGACGGACCGAGTTCAAAAAGGGACTGTCTTTACTACCTTCCACTACCCCAATTCTCCCGTGAATGTCTTAACAGGCACGAGTTTCGACCCCGAATGTAAGATTACTGAACTCAAATTTACAGCCGTAAAAATATCGAAAGCTGCCTAAATTAGATTGACAGCAAACCGAAGCAAGGATGGAATCTCCTTGCTTCGGTTTGCCTTCCTAGATTTTCCATCCTACCGTATGGTATTATGAGGGTGTGAAAAAATGGATCCTTCTTTTTCTTCTCTTTTTCTCTCCAGCACTAGTTTGGGGTTTTTATCACTCTTCCGCAATATACTATTTCCTTAGGGCAATCGATAAGGCCGTCAAAGGTAATTACGATGAAGCTATAGCGGATCTAGAACAAGCGATAAAGTTTGATCCATCGTCTTCCCAATTAAGGGAGGAACTCGGCAGTTTCTATCTCCGAAAGGGGGACCTAAAAAGGGCCGAATTCCATCTCAAAGAGGCGTTAAGGATCAATCCAAGAAATAGGAATGCTCTTATCATTCTTGGAGGACTTTACTCTTCGCAAGGTAATCTAGAAGGTGCAAAAAAAATGTATGAAAAGTGTGCCGAGTTCTTCGAGAATGATACAGAGTGTTACATCCATTTAGGATCGGTAATGTTACTTCAGGGAGCTTTTGGAGATGCTCAAAAAATTTACGAGAAGATCTTATCTTACGATCCAGAAAATATAATTGCCCTGTACTATCTGGGAAGGATAAGGGCGGAACTAAAGGATTACAAAGCTGCAAAAGAATACTTCATAAGACTACTTGAGATAAAACCGAATTTCGAGATAGGGCTTTTCGATCTGGCAACCGTATACGAGATAGAGGGGGAATTGGCGAAAGCCAAAGAGACGTATCAAAAAATTCTAACGATCAATCCTCTAAACAGGGCTGTGAGGGCAAGAATCGCAAACATATACGTGAGAGAGAAAAACTACGAGAAAGCCATATCTGAGTTCGAGAAACTTTCCGAAATCGACAGGAAAGATCTCTCTTTTAGGGTAAAGATAGGTCTTCTTTACATGGAAATGGGACGTTACGATGAAGCAATCCGTGAATTCAACCTCTTTCTCGGCTCTGACCCTAACAACGGAACTGTAAGGTTGTATCTCAGCCAGGCACTGAGGGAGAAAGGATTATACAAGAACGCGATCGAGGAGTTGTTGAAAGTTCCTCTTGACTCGGAGGAGTTTCCGACAGCTCTAAGGCACTTGACGTTCCTCTACATAAAGGCTAACATGGTCGACGAAGGGATAAAAAGACTCAAAGAATTTTTCCCAAGGCTGAAAAACAAACCGGACGTGTACCTTATGCTTTCCTGGCTCTACGAGGAAAAGGAGGACTACGAGGTTGGTATTGAAATCCTAAAGGAAGCTGAAAAACTGGACGAGCGAAACATTGAGGTTTTGTACGGCCTAGGGATGTTGTACGAGAGATCTGGACGAACAGAAGAAGCACTAAAATACATGGAAAGAATACTTTCGATAGATCCTGAGCACGCGGACGCTTTAAACTTTATTGGCTACACTTTTGCCGACAGAAACGTAAACCTAGAGCAGGCAGAAGAGATGATAAAAAAAGCCTTAAAGAAAAAGCCGAATGCCGGATACATAATAGACAGTCTTGGGTGGGTGTATTATAGACAGGGCCGTCTAGAGGAAGCTCTAGAGCAGTTACTTAAGGCCTACGAACTTTTACCGGATGATCCCACTGTCTTAGAACATCTAGGGGATGTGTATATGGCTCTTGGTAACTTGGAGAGGGCTATCGAGTACTTTGAGAAGTCTCTGAGGCTAGAAAAAAGGTTGGAGAAAAAACGGGACTTGGAAAAGAAGTTAAAAGAACTCAAAGAAAGGCTTGAAAGAAAAAATCAGTAGTTTTTATGCGTAGGTTCGGTTTCTGCGTCTTTTTGATCCTTTTTATTTTTAGTTCATGTTCCAAAAAGATATACCGAACTGAGTGGCCTAAAGATGCATCAACTATAATTGCATACTGCGAATTAAGTGTAGCTACTAGCAGTTTCTCATTTGAGGGATTTATCAGTTTTAACTTGAATTACCCAGATTTCAGAGCCGAAATCTTAGGACCTTTTGGAACGACACTTCTCACTTTGAAAGGATCGCGCAGTTACGTAACATTTGGAGAAGAAAATGAAGAATTTAGGGACCTACTCTATTTTCCCATCGGAGAAATCATAGAGGATATATGGTTTGCGGGTGAGTATCTCAGACAAAAGGAGATCCTCACGCTTGATAAGGGTTCTTATCGAGTGACCTACGACTGGTCAAAGAAAGAACCAAAAATATGCTGGCAGAACCAAAGCGGGTATCTCTGCCTGAACTTCTTAGAGATAAAAAAATCTCAAAAAACTTAAGACTCTTTTTGCGAACCCTTCCTTTTTACTCCGCCAGAATGTTTATGATCTCCGGAAAAATGTATTCGGCTACGTCTCTTCTTGCTCCTCCGTGGGTTATAACTATGTATCTCCCCTCACACAGGGAGGATGCGTAAGACTTAACCTGTCTTGCAAGTCTTAAAAAGAAATCTTCACTCAAACCCCGATCTCCGTAGTCGCCCCTACAGGTGTCGTGTCCAAAGTTGTGAAATATGGCGTAGGGCTTAAAGGCCTCAACACGTGGGTAGAATTCTCTTTCCACGAGACTAAGATAATCGTCATCGGATATTTCAAAACCCACGTCCACATCTACCTTTTCCCCCTGACCTTCCACTCTGTTCATGGAACAGAAACAAACATGGAGAACATCCGGTTCGTTTCTAAAGATATCCCTCGTCCCGTTTCCGTGGTGGCTATCGGTGTCTATTATGGCGAACCTTTCCCTACCGTAATCTTTCCAGTAAGAGTAAACGGCAGGACCTATACATGAGAGATACGTTCCCCCCCATCCGGAGTCTCTCTCTGCGTGATGCCCGGCCGCACAGGAAAAGACGAGGGCGTTTCTAATCAAC
This sequence comes from Thermodesulfobacteriota bacterium, assembly GCA_025062045.1. Lineage (NCBI taxonomy): Bacteria > Pseudomonadati > Thermodesulfobacteriota > Thermodesulfobacteriota bacterium. Next base: position 149,220 of record JANXAF010000003.1, on the reverse strand, counting down.
CCTTCCTTTATCATCTTTAAGGCCATATGAGTCCCGGAGACTGAAAGGGCGGCAGCTCTGAAATACCACATACTCTTTAGCGATTCGACATAAGATCTTTTGTGGACCAGAAGGATGAGTTCAATGTCCGGATCCGGAGGCTCAAAGATCCTGATGTCTTCTCTCCCCGAAAAGCGTTTAAGGATCAATGGAAAATTCTTGTACTTGTTTCCAATCACAGGCCAATCCATCTCGGCAAAATGCGGATGGAAAAAAACCCCAACCTTGGTCACAAGGTAATATTAGCGAAGATCGACAAAAATGTCGAGTCATTTTTTTAATCTCGACAGAATCTTCCGACATCTTAGCCTAAGTCATTCTGTTTCTAGAGGCCATTTTCGGTACGGTCCTTGCTATATTTCAGTTAAAGAGCTAATAAAGAAGGAGGTCAGAAAATGCGGAAAAGCCTAAAAGTAATGCTCATCGCAATTCTTTTCATTTTCGGAAGCTTAAGTCATACGTATGCCCAAGGATTCATAGGATGCCTAAAGGAAAAACGTGACATCCCAATCCTTGCCGACCTTTCCAAAGAGAAGCTAGAAAGGTTGAAAGAAATAAGAGAAAGATTTAGAAAAGAAGCCGAGCTATTAAGGGAAGAGATCATCAAAACAAAGATGGAGCTTCGAAGGCTCTATTTCGATCCTCAGGCAAAAGAAGAAGAAATAAGGGCTAAGCATAAAGAATTGGCCAGCCTTCTTGAAAGGCTCAGGGAGAAAATTTTGGAACGCAAACTAGAAGAGAGGAAGCTTTTTTCACCAAGCGAGTTGGAAAAAATGAGGGACTGTCGCTTTGGACGGTTTTTTAGGTGTGGATAGCTCAATCGGACTTCAAAGTTCTTCTTTTTGTGGGGCCTTCTGGCCCTTTTTTATTTCCTCATCCTCGCGTTATAATAGAGTCTCAATGTTGGCCAAATTGCTCGAGATTGTTAAAATAAAAAAAAGGTTTAGTTTACACATTCTTTTTCTTTTCTTTTTTTCTTTCCCCCTTCTTGCACAGGATCACGATTTAGAAAAGGAGCTCGGTCTGAGCTTGGACCAGAAAATTAAGATAGAAGAGATAAAAAAAAGGTACCTCCAAGAAATTTTAGCAACAAGGGAGGAACTTTTACGGAAAAGACTCGAGATGATACATGAAATGAAAAAAGGGGATGCCAATAGGGTAAGGATACTAAGGATTAGGCGTGAGATCGGAGATCTAAAATTAAAAAGGGAGATGCTCTACGAAAGGTATAAAGACGAGATTAGCTCCGTTCTCAATCCCCACCAAAGGAGAATTTTTGAAGATTTCTGCAAAAATGAGAGAAGACGGTTAAAACGCATCTTTGAGTAATGTTTAACTTCACTGCGAGAAAAAGATCGGTCTATCTTTTTTGTATCCTTTGTGCACTTTTTGGAATTGTCGTGTTTATTGGTTATGCTCAGATTGCCAACATAAAAAAGAGTATGGAAGATCTTCTCGTCAAAGAAGCCGAAATCATACACCGCCATTTGGCCCGGGAGATAGACTTAACTTTTGGGTACCTCGACCTTATAGAACACTCGAACATTTTTTTAACCCAGGCATTTCTCGATCTTATAACCTACGAGGAGGTACTAATCGAGGAACTTCTTGATGAGGTGATAAAAGCATTTCAAGAAAAAAGAGATGCTCCCGTAGCCACATACACCATTTTTGATTCAAAAGGATTTCCCATAGAAAGAAAGGGAAAGATAAAGGACGAAACTGACCTTTTAAAAAGTCTGCTTTCGGGAAAGGATCGTATTCTTTTTAAAATGAAGGAAAAGGGATCCTATGTGATTTTGGGCTTTAATTTTCAAGATAGGATAGTGATTCTATCTCTCACTAAAGATGAAATGCTCGAGCTGAAAAGAAAATCGATATTAAAAAAAATTGTCGAAAGAGAGATGGAAAGATTGAAGCTCAAAGGCATCAATATTTACGATGCGGATGGCCGGCCTTATTACATAGCTTGCCAGTCTCATGACGGACTTTACAGGTACTTTAAAAGGCTTGAATCAAATTACTTTAGGGGTTATTCGGTAGAGATTCTACTTACTCGAAACATCATAGACGAAACAATAAAAAGAATGAGTTTTATGGTGGTATTTACGCTATTCCTCCTCCTTGGCATAAGTTTGCTTGCAATCTCTGCTATACTTTTCTTTGAGAAGCGACTAAAAATTAAGATGATCGAGATCGAAAAAGAAAAGGCTAGAAACGAAAGGCTTATGTCCCTTGGGTTACTCTCATCCGCCATGGCTCATGAAATAAGAAATCCACTAAACGCTATCTCCCTATCTTTGAAAAGGCTAGGAAGAGATTTTCTGCCAAATGACTCACGCAGAGTGGAATTCGAGAGGTTTCTCGGGGCGGTGGAAGATGAAGTACTAAGGATAAATCGAATTGTTGAGGAGTTTATCGTGGTTTCTAAAAAGGAGACGAAAGAGGAGAATCTCGATTTAAAAGTTCTCATGGATGACATTATCCTAGTTCTTGAGGAGAAGGCAAAAATGAGAGGGGTAGAGCTTCAAAATCTTGTCCCGCCAGGCCTCAAAATATCAGGTCGGAGGCAAAAACTCAAACAGGCCTTTATAAACGTTATCTTGAATGGAATAGAGGCCACAGAAAACGGTGGTTTTGTAAAAATCGACGCAAGAAAGACAGACAAGGGTCTTGTGATTTCCATAAAGGATAGTGGCTGCGGAATAGATCGTGAGGATCTAGAAAAGATATTCGAGTACCACTACTCAACGAAGGAAAAGGGGCTAGGACTTGGACTCCCAATATCTTACGCGATTTTTAAAGACCACGGAGCCGAAATAAAGGTTGAAAGTATGAAAGGGAAAGGAACAAAAGTTTCCATCCTATTTCCCAATTAGAAAAAAGGCTCAATTATGGCTAATGTACTCGTTATAGAAGATGAAAGACTCCAAAGGGAGCTCCTTTGCCACCTTTTAAGACAGGATGGGTACACAGTCTACGAAGCAGAAAAGGCCTACGATGGATTGGAGATAGTAAAAAGGTTACCTATCGATTTTTGCATTCTCGATCTTAGGCTTCCTGACATAGACGGGGTCACTCTCGTGAGAGAACTCAAAAAAGAGGACCCCGAACTGAGTATCATAATTGTAACTGCTTACGGAAGTGTAGAGAGTGCTGTTCAGGCATTAAAATCCGGCGCAGAGGATTATCTAACAAAACCTATAAACTTCGAAGATCTACTGATAAAACTGAAAAAGTTAGAAGAAAAAAGAGCTCTCATTTCGGAAAACAGAATCCTAAGGGAGACGTTGAAGGAAAGACTCAAAACCGAGGACTTCATTTTTGAAAGCGTAAGCATGAAGGAGGTGGCAAGCCTAATAGTAAGGGTTGCAAAAACTGATTCCACATGTCTTATAGAAGGCGAAAGCGGCGTGGGGAAAGAGGTAGTTGTTGATCTTATGCATGCGTTGAGTGATAGGGCTAAGCACCCGCTCGTGAAGGTTAACTGCGCAGCTTTTCCAGAAACATTGCTAGAAAGTGAGCTATTTGGATATGAGAGAGGGGCGTTCACCGGTGCATACCAAAGAAAGCCTGGAAAATTTGAATTGGCACAGAAAGGAACCATTTTTCTTGACGAAATTGGTGATATGCCGCTTTCTATACAGGCAAAGCTTCTAAGGGTGATCCAAAACAGAGAGATTCACCCACTTGGTTCTATAAGGCCGATAAAGGTTGATGTGAGAATTCTTGCCGCAACTAATAAAAACTTAGAAGAGCTTATTAAAAAAGGGTTATTCCGTGAGGACCTCTACTTTAGACTGAACGTGATAAGGATATACATTCCGCCTTTGAGAGAAAGAAAAGAGGACATACCGCCCCTTGTTGAGCATTTCATAAAAAAATATAGTTTGAAGCATAAAAAGAACATAAAAGGCATATCGAGGGAAGCAAGAGACACTCTTTTGAAACACGACTATCCCGGAAATGTGAGAGAACTCGAAAACATAATTGAACGGGCAGTAGTTCTCACAAGGGACGAGTACATAAAGACAGAGGACCTTTTTGGGCTTCCTCAAAGCTCTAAATTGGAGCAAAAAACAACACTTAGAGAATTTACCGAATCTATCGAAAAAAGCATGATAATTAAGGCCTTAGATGAAAGTAACTGGATTCAGACGAAGGCTGCGAAGATTTTAGGGTTAAGTGAAAGAATGTTGAGGTACAAGATGAAAAAGTACGGGATCGAGAAGGAGAAACCTTAAGTTTCAAGAAGGAGTCTTTTTTGATTAGGACGATCCAGAACGAACTCGACTACCATGCCTTTTTTCCCAACAGCTTCCTTCGCGTCTTCTCCGTTTGCGTAGATGCCTTCGAGGCTATAACAGTCGTAAAGTTCATAATAAGTGTAGGCGGCGTACACCTTTTCGTCGTCAGGTTCTCCGCCGATCAAACTTAACTTTTTTATTTCCCACCAAGAGATCACATCGTCGATGGAGTCTCTGTAACTTGTAGCAAGTTCCATACTCGTAAATATTCCGAATACACCCCTTCCGAAGAAAGCGCTATCCATAAGAACGAAGATTTCCATTGCCTTAAAACTTATACCACAGAAGCTTTTTTCGCGCAAAAGCTTGGGTAGCTTGTTGACAAACCTTTCATAATTTTAGAACATATTACTCGCTGTGCGAAAGAAAGAAAGTCTACACGATCTTCTTGTCCACGACCTTGGGGGTCCTATCTCTATAATCAATAGTGACCTTACAAACCTTCTCTTTAAGGAAGAGAGGTACGGAAAACTCACAGAAGAGCAGAAAAAAGTGCTCAAAAGGACTCTAAGAAATGCAAAAAAGGCGCAGTATCTCCTTTCAGAGATGGTGGAGGCTTTAAAATCCGAAGAGGGAAGATTTGACGGTTCTTACTTTTCTGTCAAAGACGCGATAAAAGAAGCACTCATAGAAGTACTCGATCTGCAACTTCCTGAATTGGCGGAAAGGCTTTATCTTTGTCAGGACGACGAAAATTTCATATCCGAGCTCCAAAATGCTTGCATATTTGTGACAATTGAGGGAAGGTATTTAAATGAAGACTTCTTCCACGATCGTACAAAGGTGTTGCAAATTATGAGGAATCTCTTTAGTAACGCACTTAAGTACAGAAGAAAGAATGTCGTGATCAACGTTTTTGGCGATAGGGACTTATATATTCAAGTCGAAGACGATGGTCCTGGCATAACCCAGGAAAAAAAGGAATGTATATTTAAAAGGTTCGCTCATATGGGTCTGAAAAAAGATGGTAATGTGGAAGGATTGGGTTTCGGGTTGAGTTGTGTTAAAGTCATCTTAGAAAGAGCAAGAGGAGATATTCAGATACACAGTGAAGAGGAGAAAGGGACAAAATTTATCGTCCGCATCCCACCTTTAAAGTAAGACCAGCGTGAAAACGTCGTGGCCGGTATTCTAATCAGATCGGTTCAGAAAGGTGAACTAGTATCAGACATTCGTGAGACGGCAAGAAGATTACACCATTTTCCTAAGGTCCTTGTTGCAGAAAGAGAGGAGATAAAAAATGCGATAATGAAAATCTATTCTTCATTGTTCCCTGAAGAAAACTTGATTTTAGTCCTTGTCGATCCTCAAAGAGACACGTTAAAGGTTCTAAAGGATCAGATTGACGAGGTAAGCAAAAAGATCTGGGTCGTTATATACGAGGTAAAAGAGGACGATAGGACAATCTCAAAGAGGGCTGATGAAACGGAGAGAGATTTGAAAAAAAGTGTGCTTTCATTTCTGAAGAAACACCAAAAGACCATGACAGATAAGGCTTTCTTACTCTTTACTAGGCGAGTGGGAAATTCGGACTTTCTAGAGGCTGAGCTTATGAAGCTTGTAAACTATGTAGGCGAGAGAACGGAGATCAAATCGAAGGACGTTGAAAGGATCGTCACGTCTTCCGACGAAGCCGACGTATCCCGCCTCTTCGATGCTATAAAAGGTGGGGATCGAAAAGAGGCTACAAAAGTACTTAACGGCCTTCTTGATAGGGGCCTTGCCCCTTTGATCGTAAGTTCATATTTATCACGCATACTTAGGCTCCTTTTACAGGCAAAGGACTTCTCCCATCTTTTAGACCCTTACAATTCGGAAAGTTCATTTATGAGAAAGTTCTACGGTATAAAGCAGACGTACCCTGTTCCTTCGGAAGACAAAAAAAATTACTTTTTAAGTCTAAACCCAAGGCATGCAATGAATATTGCTGCTTTTGCTAGTAGAGTGTCGCTTATTCGGCTCAAAGACCTTTTGAGGTCGCTTGGTACATACGATCTAAAGTTAAAAACGGGAACTAAGTTTGAAAGAACGCTACTCGAATTGATCCTTCTTAGGGGCTTCGATGTTTAAGCTCATCCTCTTTATACTTACCGTTCTATCCACCACACTCGTTGGAGGTCCGCAGTACAGCTTTGCCATAATGACTATCCTTCTTGCCCATGAGATGGGCCATTACTTTATGAGCAAAAGATACGGGATTCCTGCGAGTCTCCCCTATTTCATCCCCTTTCCTCTTTCTCCATTTGGAACGTTTGGCGCCATAATAAAAATGAAAGGAATAATAATAAACAAAAAAGCCCTTTTCGATATCGGCGTTGCGGGTCCTATAATGAGTTTTATTTTTTCCTTACCATTTACTGTAATCGGAATGAAACTCTCGAACGTACAGAAGATTCCAGAGGGACCAGGATTTATAAGGCTTGGAGATCCCTACCTCTTCAAGATAGTGCAAAGGATCCTCTTTGGCGAGCTTCCCTCCGGCTACGATATAGTGCTTCACCCTTTTGGATACGCCGGATGGGTAGGTCTATTTGTAACAGCCTTAAATCTTCTCCCTGTTGGTCAGCTGGATGGCGGTCACGTAATTTATGCTATCTTCGGTCCGAGCTCGAGGGTAATCTATTTTGGTACGATGGTATTTATGATTCTTCTTTCGGTTTTTTACAATCCCGGATGGCTAGCTTTAGTTTTGCTTCTTATGATTTTTGGAATGAGGCATCCTGAGCCGTACGATATGGAAACGGAGTTAGACAGAAAGAGAAAGTTTCTTGCAATTTTAATCTTTTTCATTTTCGCCCTCTCTTTTACTCCATCACCTTTTCCGGAGTTCAACGTATTCGACGAGATCAAAAAAGGGTTATAAAAAACAAGATTGAAAAGAGGCTTTTTTTAGCAATCTTGCTATAAGGCCCTTGAAAATTAAGGCTTTATATGTTATCAATTCTCATGCCTTGTGATTTCGAGGGAAAGAGAATCGATATCGATGAGCCTACTACGGTAAAAAGATTACTTGAGAGGCTTTCCCTCAATCCCGAAAGTTTTCTCGTCCTTGTAAATGGAAGGCTTGCCACAGAGGAAGAAGTCGTAAAAAATAGTGACATTGTAAAAATTGTCAAGGTGGTTTCTGGCGGTTGAGATGCAGGTTCTGTAACAGTAAGGCTGTGATAAAAATAAGGGCCTATAACACAGCCTTCTGTTCTGACCACTTCTTGTCGTTTGTGGAAAGAAGGGCAAAAGAAACTATTCGAACCTTTGCCTTGCTAAAAGAGGGGGAGTCGGTTCTCGTCGCTGTCTCTGGTGGGAAAGACAGTCTTTCGCTCTGGCACATTTTAAAAAATCTCGGCTATAAATCGGATGGGCTTTACATTCATTTGGGCATAGACAGATACTCTGATATCTCTTTGGAGAAGGCTGTCAATTTCGCAAAAAAAATAGGTGGAAAGCTTTTCGTTGTCCGTCTAAAAGAGATATTCGAAAAAGGTATCAGAGAATTATCCCATACTATGAGGAGAAAGAGCTGCTCTGCATGTGGAACCATCAAAAGGTACATAATGAACAGGGTTGCCCTCGAAGAAAAATATGACTCTCTGGCAACGGGGCACAATCTAGACGACGAAGCTTCTTCTCTTTTGGGAAACCTCTTATACTGGAAGGAACCCTACCTTTGGAAGAAAAATATAGCTTTGGAAGCTGAAAAAGACCGCCTTTCAAGGAAAATAAAACCTTTCTTTCTCTTATCCGAGAGAGAAATAGCCGCGTATGCTTTACTAAACGGCATAGATTATGTACAAGATGAGTGTCCTTACTCGGTAGGTGCTAAGACCCTTCTATACAAAGAGATCTTAAATAGAATAGAGAATGAGTCTCCCGGAACAAAGCTTAATTTTGTTAAAGGTTATCTCAAAAGGGTCGAGAAAGAGACTGAAGATTGCAAAGAGAAGCCTTCGAACTATTGCAGATTGTGCAATTATCCATCCGTCGGTGAAAAATGTGCATTTTGCTCGCTCCTTCAAAAGATAAACCCAGATGGTGTTTTTAAATACGAAAAGTTGGATTTCAGTCTATGAAAAGGCTTGACAGTCTTTGCAGGCTTATCTTCAATATCTACGAGGCACACACAGTCGCCATTTACAAAAGAGAAAGTAACGCACTTAGATGTCTTTCTTTCTATACACTTTCCACAAACTTCACAAAATGGAAAACCCTCTCTTTGGACGAAAGCTTGGCGGGATGGGTCTTAAGGCATAAAGAACCTCTCATAATAGCCAATTTTTCAACTGAGACCGGAGCTCTCGGCTACTACGAGAAAGATGAGGAGATAAAGTCTTTTATGGCCTATCCTATAGGAGAAGTAGGGGTTATATGTCTTGACAGTAAAAAGAAGTATTCCTTCACGGATAAGGAGAAAAAAAATTTAGCCGGATTCATTCCCCTTATAATCGAGGAGATAGAGGAGGAGGATAAAGGTTCGGAACTGGAAGAAAAGATAAACGAACTTAACACAAAGAAGTTTATATTCTCTATGTTCAGAGATCTACTTTCTAAAAAGCTAACCATTCGAGATTTACTCTTCGAAGCACTTAGACTTTCTGGTGGTGATACGTGCTTTGTTGGGTTGGAAAAGGGAAGAAAACTCGAAATAAAGGACGCGGTTGGAATTGGAGCAACCGAGTATAACGGCAGAATCTCTCCCATTGGGGAAAGCATAGCCTCAAGCGTCATAGAGGGAGGGGGTGAACTCCTTCTTCCCTTCGACACTGGGTATTTCAAGGAGAAACCTCTAATTTTTGAAGGTGAAGTCTTTCGAGCCCGACAATTTTTCGGTTTTCCTCTTCTTGTCGAAGACATCGTCTTTGGCGTCTTAGGATTCGCAACAAGTAAAAATAGACCGCTCTTTGAGAGTTCCATTACCACTTTGAGGGACATCTCTACAATGCTTTCAATGTACTATTCGGCATTATGGACAAAGGAGTACCTTGAGAAATTAAAAGAGGCAGATCCCGTGACGGGTGCTTTGCAGTTTAATTACTTTTTGCGTATTGCCGAAGAGCTTATAAAAAAACCGATAAAATTTGCTCTTCTTAAGGTTGCGTTACTGAATATCCGGACGTTTAACCGTGAAAGGGGCATAGACTTTACCGAAGAAGTCTTGAGAAAGGCCTACCATCTAATAGTGAATATTTCAGGAGGGACCTCTTTTGTGGCAAGGAAGAGCGGGGGGAAATTCTACCTAATTTTTCCGAGGAAGGACCCATCGAGTGTGAAAAATACGGCAAAGATAATCGATTATACTATTTTTAAGGCCATCTACGAATGTTACAACGGAAAAACCAAGTTCGAAAGAAAAGAGGAGGCTGTTCAGTCAAGACTAGTTTTTTTTCCGGAAGATGGTGTAGAATTAGCCTCGCTTCTTGAAAAACTCGGAGAATAAGGGGGCGGATAATGGGATTCCTTGATAGAATATCGAGGTTTTTTTCATCGCATCTGGCAATGGATCTGGGAACTGCCAATACTCTCATATACATGAGGGGAGAAGGCATTGTACTTAATGAACCATCCGTTGTGGCGATAGACAACAACCTAGGCAGGGTTATAGCCGTTGGAAGACAGGCAAAGGAATATATCGGCAGAACGCCTCCCAATATAAGTGCCATAAGGCCCCTAAAGGACGGGGTTATTGCCGACTTCGATGTGGCAAGGGCAATGATAAAGTACTTTCTTGAAAAGGTCAGGAAGGAAAGAAAGGTATCTAGACCAAAGATGGTCGTAGGGGTGCCATCCGGAATAACGCAGGTGGAAAAAAAGGCGGTGATAGACGCCTGTCTACAGGTGGGTGTCAAAAATATCTATCTTATAGAAGAACCGATGGCAGCGGCAATCGGTTCTGAGATGCCGATTGAGCTTCCAAGGGGCAACATGGTTGTCGATATAGGCGGGGGAACCACAGAGGTAGCCATAATAAGTCTATCTGCCGTCGCTTTCAGTGAGTCTTTAAGGGTTGCTGGGGATGAACTCGATGAGTCCATAGTGAGGTACTTGCAAAAAAAACATCAGATCTCCATAGGTCTCATAGCCGCTGAAAAAATTAAAATAGAACACGCATCTCTTTATCCTTCATCCGATGAGTACGTAACAATCGTCGGGAAGGACATTTTGACAGGAACACCAAAGAGTGTCAAAATATCGAAAAAAGAACTGGCGGAGGCCGTGGAGGAACCTGTCGCTGCGATAGTTGAGGCGATAAAGAGAACACTTGAGAAGCTTCCTCCTGATTTCGTTTCGGATCTTAATGAGTCCGGGATGGTCTTGACAGGAGGTGGTGCCCTCTTAAAAGGTCTAAGGGAAAGAATTGAGCTTGAAACTGGGATTTCTGTGCGAATGGCGGAAGATCCACTGACATCGGTAGTTATAGGTGCGGGTAAAACATTGGAAGATATGGAAAGGTATAAAAGGGTCTTTATAAATTGACAACCCTCGGTAGGATGCTACCCCCAGAAGGTATGACATAAACGTTGGCGTCCTTTCTGATCATGCTTTGTGCCAAATCTATCGCCTCATCCATCGATCTTGCGTAGCGAAATCCCATTCTTCTCACATCTTCCTCCCCAAGACCTTCCGTTACATGTATGACTTTGTACCTTTCAGCTATCTCTTTAAAATGGACAATCTGCATTACGTACGATACCCCCAGATGCTTTAGATTTTCCGGAATCCCCTCACAAATGAATCGTTTATGATACTCGGAGGCGGAGTGTGGTTTTTTCATCTCCTCCAAAAGAGGACCTATGGAACCTGCCTTTCTGTGCGGTGCAACCCACACAATTACGCCACCCCTTTTTGTCACATACTGGGCAAAAAGAAGGGCCTTTGTTGCCTGAACACCCACTTCCAGCGGATGGGCCGATGTGATTGTGACGTCTGAAAGACCATCTACCAAAGTTTCATGCACCCGAGCGGAGTATCGAGAAGCGGAAACATGCTCAAAGTAAGGATGGCCAGCAAAAGCTTTAAGGAGTCTTCCAGCCTCGTCAAGGACCACGTCTATTTTGAAGGTTAGACCGGCCATCTCTCCTATATCTTTGATCTCTTCGTAAAAAGGGTTCCCCCGAAGAAGGCTCACGGTACTTTTTCTATTCCTCAGAAAGGTCATGTGGTGCCTTTCTGTGGTCTCATACGAGACAACCCCTGGCATGATTATCTTATATCCCCCTCCAAACCCTGCGGATGGGTGGGGCATACAACTACCAACACCGACTATAAGATCGGACTCATGTACTATTTTACTAATCTCTACTGGCGTACCCCGTCTTGTCCTTCCAATAAAGACGTGTTCCCCGAATGGGTCATGGGAGAATATCCTACCTTTAAACCTTTCATAGAGAGACTCACCCACTCTCCTTTTTAGCTCTTCATCGGTAAGGACTGGATGGGTTCCCACGGCACATACGAGTCTTATCCTCTCGTCTGGTATTCCTCCTCTGTTTAACCTATCGACAACAATCGGAATTATCTTATGGCACGGTGTGTTTCTTTGTGCGTCATCGAAAAGAATCGCAATTTCAGAAGAAAGCTTAGCCAATTCCTCAAGTCTTTTGGATTTGATCGGCTCATCTATGGCTCTTTTTATCTCCGATTCATCATCGAGACAGCTATCAAAAGATCTTTTTCCCTCCAAAACCTTCACATTCCAATTTGAGGGTAGAACAAATTGTAGCTTTTTATCCTCGTAATTTATATGGAAGACGTTCCCCATAAACCCCTCAAAAGGCGTATTTTAAAATATCCTCTCTCGATGTGTCTATGTGCTCCATTAGCGCCTTTTTTATTTGATCCTCAGAGCCTTCTTCTAATGCCATAAGTATTTTTTTATGTCCCTCTATTGCTCTTTCCACGTTCTCTCTGGCGTAAATACTCTCAATCCTATACATGAGCATATGGCGTCTTAAAGTGAGCGCAAGCTCTAGGATCCTTTCGCTACCGCTTATTTTCGCGATTGCTTCGTGAAATCTTGCATCGAGATCTATAAATGACCTTACATCACCGTCATTCAATCTCTTTTCAGAAAGCTCTATATTCTTTCTCAGCTCCCGGATGAGCTTCTCTCTATTCTTTTTCATTGCCCATAAAATCGCGAGTCCTTCGATAACTTTTCTTATCTCGCATATTTCGTAAACCTCTTCTTTGCTTAAAATTTTCACCGTATAGCCAACCCTGGAACGTGAAACTAAAAGCCCTTCGTGCTCTAAAGCGTGGAGTGCTTCCCTCACTGGGGTACGGGAAACACCTATCTCTTTCGCAATTCGTCCCTCATAAATCCGTTCGCCCTGCTTCAGTTCTCCTTTCAGTATCTTTTCCCTAAGGTATTTATAGACCTTTTTTCTTATCGACTCCGCTCTTTTAAGCGCAATTCTCCGCATTCCTTTTGGCTAGGTATAAAAGCCTTGCCCATTCCTTGTCGACATTTTTTTGGATTTCCTCTATCTCTTCTTCTTTTAGGTGGGAAAACCTTCCTTGAAGGGAAAGGTACTCTTTGACAGGTAGCCCCTTGGGCATCTTCGTTATCCTATAGATTTCGCCATCGTATACTTCGTAAAGTGGAAAGATCTTTGTCTCAAAGGCGAGCATGGAGACAATACCTGTTAGATCTTCTCTCATTCTCCAGCCGGTGGGACAAGGGGTAAGTATATGTATGAACCTTGTCCCTTTTTTCTTCTTCGCCCTTTTTACTTTTTCGATTAAATCTTCAGGATAGCCTATGGTTGCGGTCGCACAGTAAGGGATAGAATGCGCAACGATTATATCCATAAGCCTCTTTTTTCTTTCTTTTTTACCTTTGGGTGTGGTTACAGTCCAAGAACAAAATGGTGTTGAAGAACTTGCTTGGATCCCAGTATTCATGTAAGCCTCGTTATCGAGGCAGACGTATATGAAATCTTCGTTCCTTTCTGCCGCACCTGATAGAGATTGGAGACCTATGTCATAAGTACCCCCATCACCTGCGAAAGCCAAAACGGTTATATCATCCTCGCCTCTCACCTTTAGCGCCCTTGAGATTCCCGCTGCTGTCGGTGCGGCAATTACAAAGGCGGAATGGAATGCTGGTACTTTGAGAGCAGAAAAGGGATACGTGGCGCTTATCACTGCCTCACAGGAAGGAATTATAACTACTATGGTTCTTTCCCCAAGTGCCGAAAGAACAAGTTTCATCGCTATAGCAAGACCACATCCAGGACACGCGTAATGTCCCTGTCTTAGAAGGTCATCCCGTGTATCCATATCGGCTTCTCCGGGGCCTTATCTTCATTTATGACGTAAAGCGCTATTTTCTCTATCGTCTCTGGAGGCAAATCCTCGCCGCAAAGGCCTCCTATAAATCCGTATATCTTCGGTCTTTTTTCTAAATTGTACATGGCCCCTTTCAGTTCATCGCAGAATATGCCACCTTTGCCACATGACACATTTCTATCTATGACTAGGACTTTCTTTAGGTTTGCTAAATGTTTTATGACCTCGTCATACGGAAATGGCCTAAAGAGTTTTATCTTTAAAAGGCCTACTTTTATTCCTTTTTCCCTAAGATTCTTCTTAGCTATCCGTGCACATGAGACGAGAGCACCAGATGTAACTATACCTACATCCGCGTCCTCTAGATCATCAGCTTCAACCACACCGTATGATCTTCCGAATAATTTTCCAAATTCTTTATCTGCCTCTATAATTGTTTCCTTTGCTTTCATTGTATCGTCGAATTGTCTCTTTTTGAACTCAGAATAGTAATGCGAATCCACGACATTTTGGATAAAGGCAGGATTTTTCAAATCGAATCTGTTGGGTAAACTTTTTGGAGGAAGGTACTTATCAACGGCCTTCTCATCTGGAATGTCAACCGGTTCAATGAAATGGGATGTATAAAAACCGTCTATCGTGACCATAACTGGTAAAAAGACAGTCTCGGCGACTCTATACGCCATAATCACCGTGTCCAGTGCCTCTTGTCCATCCTCGCAGTAAAGCTGTATCCATCCGGTATCCCTCTGGGAAAGGGTATCTGTCTGGTCGCTGCCAAACGCCCATGGCGCTGAAACTACCCTGTTTACGCAGGCCATAACGATAGAAACTCTGTTACCTGAAGCAAAATGGAGCATCTCATGCATGAATGCGATTCCTTGGGATGAGCTTGCCGTAAAAACACGCACTCCTGTGAGAGAAGCTGAGATACAGGCAGCCATTGCAGAATGTTCCGATTCTGCCCTCATCATCTGTCCCTTTATTCTTCCATCCGAAACCATCTCCGCAATCTTTTCGTATATCGGTGTTTGGGGTGTTATGGGATAGGCGGCAATAAAATCGACCTTGCAAAGTCTTACAGCCTCTGCTATTGCGTGATTACCGGAAAGTAGCTCCACCATTTTTCTCCACCATTTCTATTACGTGGGAAGGACATGTCCTCACACATATTCCACATGACTTACAGTAATCTTCATTTACCTCATAAAGCCCTTCATCTTTTCTTTTTACCGAGACATCTGGACATAAATAAAAACAAAGATCACACTTCCTGCACTGCCCACAGGTGAGGCATCTACTCGCTTCCGATTTTGCATCCAGTTCCTCAAGGGTCCTAGATACCTCCCTGAAATCGACTATCCTCTCTTTTGGAGGCTCTTTCCAAATCTTTGCTTCCGGTTCTCTCTCTATAACCAGTGTATTGAGGTCGGAAAAGAAGACTACCTTTTTCACATTCTTTTTTTCCAGATCCAAATATTTTTTGAAAGAAACGGAGCCTTTTTGGCCCAAAGAAAGTTCTTCGGGAGGGATCTCTAACCCTTTTGCATCCATATCTATGGCTATGGCGGCTTTTTTTCCAGAGCTTAAGGCATCAGAAACAGAGGCTTTTTGTCCTGTCACGTCACCACCGGCGTAGATACCTTTTATCTTTGTCCTTCCCATTCTATCCGTAAGTATGAACCCCCTCCCTTCGATGAATCCGCTTTCAACTAATTTTTTTTCGGGCCTCTGCCCTATGCACACAATTACAGTATCTGCTTTCGCCTCTATAATGCCATCCTTTGGATTAAAGACTAAATCACCTGTCATTGGGTCCCTTCTTACTTCCGTTTCCCGAAAAATTACACTCTCAACCCCCTCTCTTCCCCTAAATGCAATGGGCACATATCCACCCTCAATCTCAATCCCTTCCTCTTTCGCTTCTTCAAAGTTTTCCTTTAAAGCTGGAAGCGAATCTACGGTTTCAGGGGCAAAGATTCGCACAGTGGCCTTAGGCCTAAGTCTCTTTACCGTTCGGGCTGCATCCATTGCCACATCGCCTCCGCCTATCACCACAACGTCCCACACCTCATCTTCTGCTATTGTCCGGTTCTTTAAAAATTCGAATCCGTAATGAATTCCCTTTTTTTCGGCCCCTTCCACATTTAGAGTCTTTGGCTCTCCAAGCCCCACGCCAAGAAAAACGTAGTCAAACTCACGAAGGAGTGAAAGGATTTCATTTCCCGAAATCTCTCTCTTTAGCTCTATTTTTGGATTCAGAGCCAAAAGCCTCGATATTTCTCGCTCTAAAACTTCCTTTGGCAACCTGTAGGGGGGTATACCCCATCTCAAAAGTCCTCCCAAATTTCTTTCTTTTTCAAAGATTGTAACTCTATGACCTAGCCTCAAAAGAAAATAGGCACAAGAAAGGCCTGCGGGGCCAGAGCCGACGATGGCAACTTTTTTCGAATTCTTACTTTCCGAGATAGGTATGTGAAATGAAATATGATCTCCTACGAATCGCTCGAGGGCCCTCACCAAGACCGATGAATCGAACTCTCTCCTATTGCAGCTCGTTTCACAGGGATGGTAACATACTCTCCCGCATACAGCAGGAAATGGGTTCTCGAAAAGGATGGTCTCTTTAGCCCGGACAAAATCGCCTTCTTTTACGAAGGAGACGAAAAGGGGTATGTCGGTCCCCAAAGGGCACGACTCCCTGCAGGGTCCGATCCCTTCCTGGTAGAGGGGTTTTAATTTTCCCCATAGACCGGTTTTTTGAATCTCAGTTGAGACTCTGGAGATGGGCATTAATTCTTCAAACGGGACTGGTCTCCTCATACGCTCTCCTCAAGGCAGTAACGTTCTCTTCCACTTTTGCCGGCACGTACTCTCTGACTGCCCTTTCAAGCTCTTCTATTTTGAGGTCCGGGTTTATCTTAGCGTAAGCTCCCAACATAGCAGTGTTTATGATTGGACCGAGACCACACTCGCGAGCTATCCTTTGCGCATCTATATAAGCAACCTTTATATCTTTTTTTAGCTCAACTGGAGCGGACGAATTTATAAGAACTATCCCTCCATCCTTTACGTTGGCTGTGATCGGCTCTTCAAGGAGAAGATCCTTGGCCATGATTATAAGATGGTCTGCTCTTTTTATCTCGCATTTTAAAAGGATTCGATTTGAATCTACCCTTAAAAAACTTTTTACCGGTGCGCCCCTTCTTTCGCCCCCAAATAGGGAGTAACACTGGGGATAAAAACCCCCTAAAAAGAACGCCTTAGCCAGTATCTGGGCGGCAACAACAGCTCCTTGACCGCCCCTGCCGATAAACTTTATTTCAATCACTAGTATACTGTACCCCAGATTAAAGAGACTGTCAATCAAGTTTGCGGAAAGAATGAGAGGCTCTCTAAAAAAACTTCGAGAATCTTTCCTTTCACTTCCGAGCCATCCTCACGTATTAGGACAAACTCCCAGCTATCTAAGGACGGGTCGGTTTTTTTTAAACTTATACCCAAGGTTTCTAAAGCTCTACGATTCTCTCCTTTATAACCGTAAAAATAGGCAATATTCTCCTCGTTTATAATCAAATCCGTCTTTCCGTTAATCCTATATTTCAGCATAGCCCCCTTTAAGGCCTCCCAGAAGATATAGCATTTTACTAGATAGCCAAAGGAAGGATGGTAAAAGCCGCCAACAGTATTTTTTCTTAGGGCTTCATTATCAGTAAGCCCTATCTTTAAGGTCATAATTCCGTTTATCGCAGCACTGGCATAAATGTAAGCAGTCCTTTTTTTTACTTCCTCAAAGTCTACAAGGTTTATCTTTCCATCAAAAAGCATCCTTTCCATAGGCGTTCCTTTTATGATTACTAAAGGATAGATCCTTATATATTCGGGTTTTAGCTCTAGTATCCTTTTTACGGTCTCTACTACGTGTATCCGAGTTTCATGGGGAAGGCCAACCATAACTTGGAGTGCCACTTTAAATCCGCTTTCCCTCAAGTATTTATACATGTCTTCCAAGTCCTTTACCGTGTGGTTTCTTTGGAGAAAGTTAAGGATCCCGTCATCGAAGATCGGAATGCCAAGTTCGAAGATTTCGACCTTGTAGGTCTGAAGAAGGTGTATAACGTCTAAAACTTCCCCTTCCGGTCTTACAGGTTTTGTGGATAATCGAATTCTCGATATCTTTTCAAGATAGGGATCGAAAAGTCTAAGGATGCTCTGTAGTTGTACCTTATCCATCCCCAAGATATTTCCACCATAAAGTCCAACTTCGAACGGGCCTTCCTTTCTTAAGGCTCGATCTATGTAGTCTTTTAGATTCTCATTTTTCAAATCCACTATGTAGCTTTGATCACAATAAATACACCTCGAATAGCACCCAAGGTTGGGAAGAAAAACTGGTACAAGCATTTCTACCTCGGTCTTAAAACGATTATCCCTTCCTTCTTCTCCACATAGTCCAAAAAGTCTTCATCCAATACGCACCCCTTTACTTTGGATGCGTGCCTGAGGTAGGTCTTAGGCCCTTTTTTTACGATTATTCCCACATGGGAACAGTCAAGCCCCGCCTTATGGGTGAAAAATCCTACGTAGTCACCCAGAAAAAGCTTCTCCGTTACTTCCTTGTCGATCATCTCTTTGGGTATGTAAAGGATCTCTCTTTCTTCTCTTTCAAGTCCGGGAATGATCCTCGAACCATTTTCAGATTCGTTGAGAATCTTTACAATCCTTTTAAAGCCCCCTTTTTTGAGAGACCCTGTGACCTCATCTAGGCCCGTGTTGTAGTATATCCAGTCCGTGAAGAAGTGCTTCCTGTCTTTAAACGTTATTTTTCCCTCTTTGTACCTTACTTTTTTGAGCCATTCGAAAAACTCTTCAAAATTTGAGGAGTGGCGTAAAGCTTCAACGTACTCTAAAAAAGTCATGCAGTCCATCCCTTCAAAATTGGCAACTAATACCTCATGCGAGTTCCAATCCGGTAAAGTCTTCTCCATATACGGGACACCGAGAAATATTTCTGAAACCTTCGCAATCTTTTCACCTACATTTGGAAAACCTCTTCTTAGCATATCCTCTATCGTCGGTAAAAGATTTCCGGGTCTAAAAAGAATCTCCATTATGTCTTGAAGAAAAGCCACACAAATTATAAAACATACTCTATGAGAAGGAAAGTTACGCTTTTGCCTCTTCACCATGGAAAGGCTCCTTCTTGGCTATTTGAGAGGATGGTGAAGTTTGCATGTAGTGTGATGGAGATCATCCTTTTTGAATACAACCCGCATGAGTTTTTGAAAAGAATTTCTGATCCTATCTGGTTTCAGGCTTTTGGCTCGGCTGCAGGATTCGATTGGCACAGTAGCGGCCTAACAACAACCGTTTGCGCTGCTATAAAGGAGGCAAGTTTGGTGCTTCCAGATCTACCTATCGCGATTTGTGGCGGGAAGGCAAAAAAGGCTCTCGAGACGCCAAAGGAGATAATCTTTTACGGAGAGAAATGGGGGATTGATGTGGATTCACTCATCGAAAAAAGTAGGCTTTGTGCAAAAATCGATAATGTTTTACTTCAGGATGGATATGATCTCTACCACCATACCTTCATATTCACAAAGGACGGTAGTTGGGCCGTAATTCAGCAGGGATTAAACGAGACTTCTCGAATGGCCCGTCGCTACCAGTGGCTGTCAAGTGAAAATCTGGATCTAGTCGCAGATCCGCACACCGGTATCACCTGTGACAAAACTCATACTGTACTTAACCTCGCAACAAAAGAGAGCAAAAAGGCTCAAGAGGCGATGCTCGACTTTGTAAGACAGGACCCTGATCTCATGATGAAAGATCTAAAAAAGATTACACTTTCTATGCCTGAAAGGCACTATATATCAAAAGACGATCTAGATATGGAGAGGCTTAAAAAGATCCTCACTCTTATACACGAGAACCAACCCGAATCTTACGTTGACCTCATAAAGATTTACGGAGTCGGTAAAAAGACAATCGCAGCTTTGTCCTTAGTCTCCGAGCTCATATACCAAAGCCCGCCGAGCTTTAAAGATCCTGCACGGTTCAGTTTTGCTCATGGCGGAAAAGACGGACATCCTTATCCCGTAAATAGAAAAGTTTACGACGAGACTATCGAATTTTTAAAATCCGCCATAGAGAAAGCAAAGTTGAAAGACAGGGAAAAGTTGGACGCAATGAGAAGACTTTCCATGTTCTAATTAGTGCTCATTAAAGCCTTAGATCTCCAAACTCAACACATTTTTTGAATTTCGAATACCTCTCTTTTATTTCTTTGTGGGTTAGCGAAACCATCCTTCTTGGACCAAAGTCCTCCACATTGAAGGAGGCCATAACGCAACCCATGATCACCGCCTGCTTTAAAGACTCGGTCGACACTTCACCCACATTCGATAAGTAACCTAAAACTCCACCTGCAAATGTGTCCCCGGCGCCTGTAGGATCGAAGACCTCTTCCAATGGATAGGCAGGACACAGAAAGATGTCTTCACCGTTTACCATTAAAACTCCGTACTCTCCCCTTTTTACAACCACTGTCTTCGGCCCCATTGACAAGATCTTTCTTGTCCCTTTGAGAAGGCTATACTCCATAGTTATCTGTCTTAGCTCTGCCTCATTGACAACTAGCATATCAACCCTCTCTATAACTTTAAGCAGAGCCTCTTTTTTTCTCTCTATCCAGAAATTCATTGTATCAAGCGCAATATATGCCATGGGGTTTTCTAGCTGATCGATAACAAAAGCTTGGAGTTCCGGATCTATGTTAGCAAGGAACACAAATTTCGCAGATCTGAAGGCCTCTGGAAGAACAGGCTTATAATTTTCTAGCACGTTCAATTCAGTCCCAAGAGTGAAAGCCACGTTAAGATCATACCCGTACATGCCCTGCCATCTGAACGTTTTTCCGTCCAAAATTTCGATCCCTCTTAAATCAACGTTTCTTTCCTCCAAGAACTTAATTTGACCCATATCGAAGTCTGCACCAACAGCGGCAACTATTCCACAATCAGAGAAAAAACTTGCCGAGCTAGCAAAGTGTAGTACCGACCCACCGATTATACCCTTTGCCTCTCCGAAAGGTGTCTTTATCGAGTCAAAGGCAATCGTACCTACCGCAATAAGATTGATTACGTTCCAAGTTCCCATGAGGAAAGGTATGATCGTTGCTCATTTGTAAGCCTATCTATCTTTATTCCGTACGATGAGAGCTTAAGGGCGGCCACTTCTTCATCTATCTCTTTTGGGACAGGATAAACTTTTCTTTGAAGCTTCTTTCCATTTTTCCAAATGAATTCGACACAAAGCGCTTGATTCGAAAAGCTCATGTCCATAACCTCTGAAGGATGGCCTTCCGCACATGCCAAGTTTATAAGCCTCCCCTCGGCCACAAGATATATCCGTCTTCCGTCCTTTAAAAGGTACTCTTCCAGAAAATTCCTTATCTTTCTCTTTTTTACCTTCATCTCCTCGAGGGCGGGTATGTCTATCTCTACGTTGAAATGTCCAGAATTTCCAACGATAACTCCGTCCTTCATCACTTCGAAATGCTCTTTTCGGATTACGTTTATATTGCCTGTCGTAGTAATAAAAATGTCTCCAATTCTTGCCGCCCGCCTCATCTCCATAACCTCGTACCCATCTAGGTGGGCTTCTAGTGCTCTTATTGGGTCAACCTCAGTTACAATTACATGGGCACCCATCCCCCTTGCCCTCATGGCTACGCCTTTTCCACACCATCCGTAACCAGAAACGACAACTTTCGAACCGGCAAGGAGTACATTCGTTGCCCTAAGTATACCATCTATTGTGCTTTGACCAGTACCGTACCTATTATCGAACATGTGCTTTGTGTAGGCATCGTTTACGGCAATCACAGGAAAGAGAAGTACACCGTTTTTTTCCATACTTTTTAACCTTATGACTCCAGTTGTGGTCTCTTCAGTTCCGCCAATAACACCTTCTACAAGCCTTTTTCTTTCTTCTTCGCTTATACTTTCGGCCCATTCTCTCACTTTTTTCGGAAGGACGTCGAACCTCTTCGTCGCAATCATATGTAAGGAGCTTACAAGATCAGCTCCATCATCCATGGTTATATTGGGAAAGAAGCTTAATGCTTTTGATATGTGGGTGTAGTACGTATCCTCATCTTCTCCCTTTATGGAAAAGACCGGGATTTCGAAATGCTTCACTATGGAGGCGGCAACTTCGTCCTGGGTACTCAACGGATTGGAGGCACAGAGTACCACTTCCGCACCTCCATCTTTCAAAGTCCTTAAAAGATTCGCAGTTTCTGTAGTTACGTGAAGACAACACGCTATTTTCACACCAAGAAGCGGTTTTTCTTTTTCAAACCTCTCTCTTATCCTTTTTAGGACCGGCATTCTTCTTTCGGCCCACTCTATCTTTTCCAATCCTTCATTGGCAAGTCCTATGTCCTTTATGTGGTAATCCATTATTCCCCCGTAAAGACTTTAGAGCCCCAATTCTCTTTTTATTACATCTACCATGTCGAGCCTCTCCCATGTAAATTCGGGCTCCTCCCTTCCAAAGTGACCTCCCCAGGCGGTCTTCTTATAAATTGGTCGAAGAAGGTCAAGATGTTCTATTATCTTTTTCGGTCTAAGATCGAAGAGTTCATTTACAAGTTTTAGAATCCTTTCGGGATCGACTTTGGATGTTCCGTATGTGTCAATCATCACTGATATAGGACGGGCAATACCTATCGTATAAGCAATCTGGATCCCTATTTGATCGGCGGCCCCTGCCGCTACCAAGTTTTTTGCGATGTATCTGGCCATGTACGAACTGCTTCTGTCGACTTTGGTCGGATCCTTCCCGGAAAACGCACCTCCGCCGTGGCTTGCCACCCCTCCGTAGGTGTCGGCAATTATCTTTCTGCCAGTCATACCACAATCAGCCCTGGGTCCTCCGATTACGAATCTACCTGTTGTGTTTATGTATATCTTTGTATCTTTATCCATCATCTCAGGAGGGATAGCCTTTTTTATTACTTCTTCGATTATCCCTTCTCTTAGTGTTTGATAATCCACATCAGGGGAGTGTTGCGCGGCTATTACAACTGCGTCAACCCTTACTGGTTTTCTGTCTATATACTCGACCGTTACCTGACTCTTCCCATCTGGTCTGAGAAATGGAAGTATATTTTTCTTTCTCACTTCCGATAATCTTCTTACCAATTTGTGCGCAAGCATTATGGGCATGGGCATAAGTTCTGGTGTTTCTGTGCAGGCATAACCAAACATCATCCCTTGGTCTCCTGCTCCCATCTCGTGGTCTTCAGTTTCATTCACTCCAATGGCTATGTCAGGCGATTGTTCGTCGATTGCGGTGATAACCGCGCAGGTTTCCCAATCGAAACCCATGGAGGAGTTGTTATATCCTATTTCCCTTATTGTCTCTCTAGCTATTTTTGGAATATCCGCATAGCCTTTGGTAGTTATTTCTCCTCCGACAAAAACAAGACCAGTTGTCACAAGTGTCTCACAGGCAACCCTACTTGTTCTATCTTGTTCGATTAGCGAATCGAGAACCGCATCGGAAATCTGATCAGCAATCTTGTCTGGATGGCCCTCTGCTACAGATTCCGAAGTAAATAAGTACCTCTTCATTTCCATTCTTTCCTCCTTGATATTTTGCTCTTTTTCAGTGAATCCACCTATTATCGTTTAAAACCCATTCTTCTTTCAATAGATCCTTTAGCTCTTTTTTTAGAAATTCCTCTGCCTCTTTACCTGATTTCATTCCCAAAACATGTGTCGCTAAATCCCTACAATAATCATGATTCAATTTTCTTATAACGTTTTTAGCTCTAGGTATGGAGTACGGGTTCATACTCAGTTCATCTATCCCGAGTCCCAAAAGAACCGGGATGTAAAGAGGCTCAGAGGACATCTCTCCGCACAAAGCCACTTCTATCCCTTCCTTGTGAGCAGCATCAACTGTATTCTTTATGAGCTTGAGAACAGCTGGATGGAGAGGCTCGTAAAGGTAAGATACGTACTCGTTTACCCTGTCTATGGCTAAAGTGTACTGGATAAGGTCATTTGTGCCGATGCTAAAGAAGTCTACTTCCTTTGCCAAAATATCACTTATCAAACAGGAGGACGGTACCTCCACCATCACCCCGATTTTTATGTTCCTATCGTACTTTATATTCTTTTCATCGAGTTCTTTCATGCACTCATTTATGATCTCTTTTGTCTTTAGAACTTCTTCAAGCCCAGATACCATCGGAATAAGTATTCGCAAGGGTCCATAGGCACTTGCCCTCAAAATACCTTTAAGCTGTGATTTAAAAAGTGGAATTTCCCTTATGCAAAGCCTTATTGCCCTAAGCCCCATTGCTGGGTTTAGCTCTTTCGCCAGATCAAGATGGGAGACGAATTTGTCCCCCCCTATATCGAGAGTCCTTATTGTAACGTATTGGAAACTCTTTCTTTCTGCCAGTTTTTTATATACCTGAAAGTGATCTTCTTCTGTGGGGACATCCCTCCTAGAAAGATAAAGATATTCGGTTCTGTAAAGACCGATCCCCTCACCACCATACTTTTCCACAATCTCCATCTCCGGAATGAGTTCTATATTGGCACCGATTTTTACCTTAAACCCGTCTTTCGTTTCGGATTTTAGTTTGGCAATTCTCAAATACTGGTTCTTTTTTTGCTTTAAAATTCTTTGCTTCCTCTTATAATACCTTATATCTTCCTTTGTGGGATTTACGATGACTATTCCTTCGTCCCCATCTATTATTATCCTCTCAAAGTTTTTAATGGTGCTTGATGCAACCTGTGCTCCCACAACTGCTGGTATTTCTAAAGCCCTGGCCACTATCGACGTATGGGATGTTCTTCCGCCCATGTCAGTTACAAACCCTGCTATTTTTCTTAGGTTCAAATGTATGGTATCGGCTGGTGAGAGATCGTGAGCTACAATTATGGTCTTTCCGGACACATTTATCTTGTCTAAGTCCAGTTTGACCTTCTTTACCATAAGTCGCATGAGTCTTTTATACACATACTCAAAATCCATGGCCCTTTCCCTCAGGTAAGGGTCCTCTATCTTTTCTAAGGTCGAAAGGATTTTCGATACCACAATATCGAGTGCCCATTCGGCGTTTACGTTTTCGGTTTTTATCACATCTATTACCGAGTTTATGAGGAACTCATCCTGGAGGATTAAAAGGTGTGCATCTATTATGAATGCGTGTTTCCTTATCTCCTCGTCGAGTCGGTCTTTTATAGATCTAAGCTCATACTGGGCATCCTGCAATGCATTCCTAAATCTGTTTATCTCCTTTTCCCGCAATTTAGGTCTTATCTTTCTCTTCGGTACGGGGATCTTCCCCCTTTCTAGTACATAGGACCTTCCTATTGAGACTCCTGATGATGTTCCGATTCCCTTAATTACCCTTCTTTCTTGACTCACTCTTCGTAGAACCCCTCTTCTATTATTTTTGAGAGTTCTTTAAAAGCTTCCTCCTCGTCTTCACCTTCCACTTCAAGTGTGATTTCAGTCCCAAATGGACATGCAAGCATAAGGAGGCTCGTTATACTCTTTCCATTCACTTTTTTACCATCCTTTTCGATACGGACCTCAGAGCTATATTCATTTGCTTTTTTGACAAAAATCGCAGCAGGCCGCGCATGAAGACCCAGTCTATTTTTTATAACGAACTTACTCTTTACCACGATTACTTAAGAAGGTCCCTCGCTAAATATATATGTTTCTGGCCGTAATCCTTAACTGTTTCTGCAAGTTCATCGAGTTTTTTACCCTCTCTCTCCAGAACCGTCTTTATCAACATGGGAAGATTCACTCCAGTTATCACTTCTATTCGCCCTTTTTCAAGAAAAGAAAGACTTATATTACAGGGCGTCCCACCAAACATATCGGTGAATATTATCACACCTTCTCCAGAGTCGACCTCTTTTATCGCCCTTTCAAGCTCCATCCTCACTTTTTCCATATCCACTTCGGGATTCACATTTACGTACCATATCTGATCCTGTTTTCCCGCAATTAACTCAGTAGCAAGCACCATTTCCTTCGCCAAATTGAAATGAGCACACACAACGATTCCTACCATGCCTTCACCTTCCTATGTCCCTGTGGATTACGGTTACATTATATCCCATATTTGAGCACCTTTCAGAGAAATCCGTGGCCACACAGACAGACCTATGCCTACCGCCTGTACAACCGAACCCAATCGTAAGATAGCTTTTTCCCTCTTTCTCGTACTGGGGTAACAAAAAGGAGAGAAGATTCCATAGCATTTCGCTAAAAATGCCATAGATCTCGCTTTGAAGGATATAAGATCTCACTTCGTCATCAAGGCCCGTTTTTGACTTCAGCTCTTCGACATAATTCGGATTTGGCAAAAACCTCACATCTATTAGCAAGTCAGCTTCTAGAGGAACTCCATAAGAATAGCCGAAGGAGATCAAGTTTACTTTCATCCCCTTCCCCAAAACGGAGTAGTTCTTAAAAACGAGATTTTTAAGCTCTCTAGCCGACATTGAAGATGTATCGATTATCCTATCCGAGAGGTCTTTAATCCACTTTAGAAGTTTCCTTTCCTCTTCAATTGCTGCCTTTACACTCCCTTTGTAAGAAAGCGGATGAGCTCTCCTCGTCTGGCTGAACCTTCTTATGAGAACTTCGTCCGAGCTGTCGAGAAAAACGATTTCCGCATTGTACTTTTCCTTTGCAGATCTTACAATATCTTGCCCCTCTAAGAAGAACTCCTTTTCTCTTACGTCTATAACAAGTGCACATCTTCTCTCTTTTTTGTCTGATAGTGAGAAAAGCTCTAAGAATCGATCGAGCATAACAACAGGAAAATTATCGACGCAGAAATAGCCCAAATCCTCAAGGGCGCGCAAAAAGGTTGTCTTTCCCGATCCAGAAGTTCCCGTAACTATTACAACACGAAGCCCATCATTAGCCATCTTCCGTATCAAAGGCCTCTCTTTTTAAAATCTCCAATATTTTCTGCGCCGAACCACTCTCAGTTATCTTTTTACTTACCACACTGTTTTTTACGATTCTCGATATCTTTGACAGCAAGCTTAAATGGGTGCAGACACCAACTTCAGGAGTGAAAAGTAAAAAGATCAGGTGTACTGGTTTACCATCGACCGAGTCGAAATCTATACCGGCCTGCGATACACCAAGCGCACAGACTGGATTTTTCAAGCTCTTTAACCTACCATGGGGAATTGCTACTCCATCGCCAATTCCAGTAGAACCGATTCGTTCCCTCTCCATTACTACCTTTTGCGCTTCTTCCGGATCAGGTATAAGGTTCTGTTTATGAAGGTGATCGACTAAGTATTTTATAGCCTCTTCTTTAGTCTTGACATTTAACGATGGGAGAACGCAGGTCTCTTTTAGGATGTCAGAAAGTCTCAAACGGCTCTGCCCCTTGTTTCAATTATACTGAAGTTTCCGTCCTTCCTTTTGTATAAAACGCAGACGTGGTCATTTTCCCTGTCTTTAAATACCACAAAGTTATTTCCTGAGGCTTCGAGTTGAAGGATAGCTTCCTCAACATCCATGGGTTTAAGGTCTATGTTCTTTCTGATTACCACCCTTTCGATCTCTTCTTCAGCCAGAGGTTCCTCCCTCTTTTTTCTTTTCTCCCTCATCTTTCTGATCTTTTCTCTGTATCTTTTAAGTCTCCTTTCAAGTTTGTCTAGAATCTTGTCTATAGCAGCCCTCATATCATCCATCACTTCTTGCGCGTTTATCACAATCCCGTTGAGATTAAGCATAACATCGATTCTTTTTAGATGCTTCCTTTCGACAGACATCACTACATGGGCATCAAGGGGTGCCTCCACGTACCGTTCGAGCCTTTTTAGTTTTTCCTCGACATATTGTTTGAGGTAGTCACTCGGTTCCATGTGTCTGAAACTTATAGATATCTCCATCCTTCCCCTCCGATAAAATCTTCATCACATTTTTTCTTTTCTTTGCCTTGAAGAACCTATATTTAGTGCCTCCCTGTACTTTACGACCGTCCTCCTTGCGATTTTTATTCCGTACTTTTCCCTAAGTATGTAAGTTATCTCATCGTCCGTTAGGGGTGCTTTTTTATCCTCCTTGTCGATCAGCTCTTTTATGAGATTCATTACAGAATCGGACGCAACGCTATCTATGGCTTGAGGAAAGAAGAATTTCATCTCGTACGTTCCAAAAGGAGTAGACATATACTTGTTTGTCGTGATTCTGCTCACAGTTGATTCGTGAACTCCAACATCTATGGCAACATCTTTAAGTGTCAGAGGTTTTAAATAGCGTATACCTTTTTTTAGGAATTCCTCTTGGAACCTGACTATACTTTTTGCCACCATGTAAAGTGTCTTTCTTCTTTGTTCCAAACTTTTTATGAACCACTCTGCCTGTTTAATCTTGTTCTTTATGAATTTCTTTGTTTTAGGGTCTACTTTATCGTCGGCGTATAGTTGAAGGTAATACTTATTTATTCTGAGCTCCGGCAGTTCCTCATCGTTAAGCACCACATCGAACCCATCATCCTTTCTCACAACGAATACGTCAGGCACCACATAAATCGTGTTTTCGTCCGCAAAATTTCGGCCCGGTTTTGGATCGAAGGTCTTAAGTTCATTATACATCTCTTTGACCTTGCTAAGTGGAATTCCTGTCTTTTTCGATATCTCTAAAAGTTTCCCATCCTTAAGCAACTCAAAGTACTTTTTAAGAACTAGCTCAAAGAGTGGGTCTGCCTTTTCTTTAGAGTAGTATTGCAAAAGTATACATTCCTTCAAGCTCTGAGCTCCAACCCCGGGAGGGTCGAGTTTTTTAATCTTCTCTAAAACCTTAGTTACGAGCTCCTTTGAAAATCCTGATTCTTTCGATATCTCTTCCGGGTCTGTCATGAGATAACCATTGTCGTCTATACTCTCTATCACCCACTCTGCAACTTGTCTTTCCACCTGGGAAAAATCAGAAACACTCACCTGCCACCTAAGATAATCTCTGAGATTCTGATTTTTTTTTAAGATTCTCTCGTAGTCTGGAACTTCCTTTTCCTCGTACTCTTCATAGCCCTCGGAAGGTGAGTATTTCTCCAGAAGTTCGACGATTTCCTCTTTTGTTACACTTTCTTCTTGTGTTTCACCTTCATCTTTTTCCTTGATCTCCAAAACAGGGTTTTCTCTTAGTTCCTCCTCAATTACATCCATAAGCTCCATTCGGGAAAGCTGGAGCAGTTTGATTGCCTGTTGAAGCCTCTGGGTAAGAATCGGTGCTAGTTTTTGCTCTTGTTTTAGCTCAAGCATTTATGGAGAACTCCTCCCCCAGATAGATTTTACGAACAGTTCTATCGTTCGCTATCTCGTCAGGGGTACCCTCTAATAAGAGCTTCCCGTTGTTTATAACATAAGCCCTGTCACACAGGGGAAGAGAGTCCCGAACATTGTGATCGGAAAGGAGAATTCCTATGTTTTTCTTTTTTAGGTTTTTTATTATCTTTTTCAATTCCGATATTGAAAGTGGATCTATGCTGGAAAATGGCTCATCTAGCAAAATAAATCTGGGAGAAACCATAAGGGCACGGGCTATTTCCAGTCTCCTCCTTTCACCTCCAGAAAGCGACTCGGCTCTGTTTTTAGCCAGATGTTCAAGCTTGAAGGCCTCAAGCAACTCATTTACCTTGCCTCTTATCGCCTCCTTACTTAATCCGTGAAACTCCAGAATGGCTATAAGGTTGTCTTCCACCGTCATCTTCCTAAAAACAGAAGGCTCCTGCGGAAGGTAAGTGATGCCCTTTTTGGCCCTCATAAACATGGGCAGAGCCGTTATATCTTCTTTGTCAAGCATTATTCTTCCTCTGTCGGGCTTGAGAAAGCCAATGATCATGTAAAATGAAGAGGTCTTCCCTGCGCCATTTGGACCGAAAAGTCCAACTATTTCACCCTCCTTTACGGAAAGGTTCAGGTCATCCACCACTAGCCTTCCGTTGTAGGACTTACTTATGCCTAATGCTTGAAGCACTTAAAAACCACTCCGAAACATTTTCATCTTTGGTGATGCGGTTATGAAACTCCCCCTTTCCAAGTCGTATTCTATTTTTTCTCCTTTGAGCTCCAGATCATCCCTTTTTACATAAGCATTACCGAGAAAAAAGATCCTCTTTTGGCTAAAATCATATACCGCTCTTTCGCTTTTCGCAACAGTTCCATTGGAAAACATCTCTGCGCTCCCTATGGCTTCTAGCCTTTTTGGCCTATCTTTATCCATATACACGTGCATAGTGTCACATCTAATCCGAGTGTCAGATTTCAATACTTTTACCTTCCCAGAGAGCGTGTACATCGATTTTGTCCTGTCGTAAGTGAAAGTATTTGACTGAAAACTGTATCCGTCATCGTTTATCCTGACAAGTCCAGATACGCTTCTAAGCAGAGTAAACCTCCCATTTCTTAAATCTCCTTTTATACCGATTCCCTGCATCATTAGCCTTTCTCCCTCAATGTAGACACGATCTTCGCTCGTCGCTAAAGCATCTTTCAAATCGAAGCTTACGGATGCTATTTTTATCAGATATTCGTCGAGAATACTAGCCGTAAATCCATAAATTGTTCCTCTTTTTTTTGCCGTGTCGATGATCCCCTTTTCCCCTTTAAAATGAAATTTGCCTCTACGTCCTGAGAGATAGGTGCCTTCGATACCTTCCATCTCTATCTCATCTCTCTCCAAATACTTCCTTGCCAATTTAGCTCGGACTGTAAAATTCACAGTTCCATCCTTTTCGGTTGAATAGATCGCATCTTTTACTACTACCATTCTTTTTGTTTCTTCGGCTATTTTCGGCGGATTGAACCTGTAAGGTTTCTTAAAAAAGAAGTAAAATGAAAGGAGCGTTACCAGTAATACCAACCCTGAGAAGGCATATACTGTTATTCTTCTTAGAAACATTAGATCGATCGAACCTTAAACTATTTTTGCCTTTAAAAGATCGTGGATATGTATTATTCCGACAGGTCTTTTGTCCCCCTCCTTCTCAAGTACGAAAAGGGAAGTGATAGCGTAATGCTCCATCTTTTTTAGGGCATCTGTGGCGAGACTCTCCTTCAGTATCGTTTTCGGATTCGATGTCATGACCTCTGACGCGGTCTTCTCAAGGAATTGGTTTTTGTACTTTTCTATCCCCCTTCTCAGATCGCCATCGGTTATGACCCCAACGAGCTCCTCGTTTCTGTTATAAACACCGGTCACACCTAGTCTTTTTGAGGTTATCTCTAAGATCGTGTCCTTCATAAGGGTGTCTTGGTAGACCTTCGGCATCTCATCACCAGTGTGCATAAGATCTTCAACTTTGAGTAGTAGCTTTCTTCCTATTGTACCACCTGGATGGAAGCATGCGAAGTCTTCTAATTTTACCTTTCTTATTGCCATTATGGCTACGGCTATCGCATCTCCAAGGGCAAGGGATGCGGTCGTGCTGGATGTGGGGATTATGTTAAAAGGGCATGCTTCATCAACGTCTATTTTCAAAACGACATCTCCGTATTTTGCTATGGTCGAATCCATGTTGCCAGTTATTACTATGGTAGAAAGGTCTATCCGTTTTATAAGGGGTAGGATCCTTATGATCTCTTCCGTTTCTCCACTCCGGCTTACGATCACCACACAATCTCCTTTCCGCAACATTCCTAGATCTCCGTGCAATGAATCCGCAGGATGTAAAAATATGGCCGGGCTACCGATACTTGTAAGAGTAGCAGCTATCTTTTTGCATATGATTCCGGACTTGCCCATGCCCGAAACGATAATCCTTCCCTTGCAGGATTCTATAAGTTGTACGGCTTTATAGAAGTTTTCATCCAGTTCTTCCATTACCTTCAAAATAGCTTCCGCCTCTTTTTTTAGGACTTCTTTGCCCAGTTTAACAATAGAGTCTACCTCTTTTTTGTCCATACAGCTTCCTCTATATCCTTTAGCACTTCAAGTATCTCCTTTAAATCTTTTAAAGCCACAGAGTTTTCTGCGTCGCAAAGCGCCCTGTCAGGGTCCGGATGAACCTCCATGAAGATCCCATCTGCTCCGCAGGCAATCGCGCATCTTGCTAAGGGAAAGGCGAACCTCCTATCTCCCCCAGATTTATCGCCCATTCCTCCTGGAGTCTGAACGCTGTGAGTGGCATCGAATATCACCGGATATCCAAAATCCTTCATAATAGGTATAGATCTGAAGTCGCAAATTAAGTTTCTGTATCCGAAACAGGTTCCCCTTTCTGTCACCATTATGGATTCACATCCAGTCTTTTCAACTTTCTCTATCGCGTATTTCACATCGTACGGAGACATAAATTGGCCTTTCTTTATGTTTACTGGTTTTTTAGATCTCCCGCATGCAAGAAGGAGGTCAGTTTGCCTTGAGAGGAGAGCAGGTACCTGTAAAACATCCACAACTTCCTTAACTTCTTCGATTTCCTGTACGGAATGAACATCCGTAAGAACCGGTACCCCCACCTCTTCCCTGACTTTTTTTAATATCCGCAACCCCTCTTTTAGGCCTGGCCCTCTAAAACTTGAAATCGACGTTCTGTTTGCTTTGTCGTAAGACGACTTGAATATGAATGGGATCGAAAGTTCCTCCGTTATTTTTTTTAACTCTTCTGCCGTCTTCAGAGTTATGTACTCCCCCTCTATAACGCAAGGACCACCTATGAAAACGAAAGGTCTTGAACCGACTTCAACATTCCAAACTCTTACTTTTTTTTCCATTTTTTCCTTTCCTGCCTGTACTTAACGGAAGCTCTGATAAACTCCTTAATTAGGGGATGCGGTTTGAACGGTTTAGACTGAAACTCTGGATGGAATTGACAGCCAACAAACCATGGGTGTGGCCTATACTCAACTATCTCAGCGAATTTTTCATCCGGTGAAATACCTGTTATTTCGAGACCTGCTTTTTCAAGTTCTTCTCTATACCGCATATTAACTTCGTAACGGTGTCTGTGCCTTTCGTAAACAAGCTCCTGTTGGTATGCCTTATGAGCCAAGCTTCCTACCTTTATTTTGCATGGATAGGAACCGAGCCTCATGGTCCCACCCTTGTCTGAATACTTGTCCCTCCTTTGGATTTTCGATTCTCTATCGACCCATTCCTCTATTAGATAGATTACTGGGTGGGGAGTCGATTCGTTAAATTCGGTACTATGCGCTTCTTTGTAACCCAGCACATTCCTTGCCACCTCAATTACTGCAAGCTGCATTCCCAAACAGAGACCTAAAAAGGGTATGTTTTTCTCTCTGGCGTATTTTATCGCAAGGATCTTTCCCTCAATACCCCTTTCACCGAACCCACCCGGTACCAATATTCCGTCTACGTTTTGAAGCAACGAAAAGTCCTCTTTTTCTAAAAGTTCAGAATCTATGTAGTGAACATTTACCCGACAGTTATTTTCTATCCCACCGTGAACTAATGCCTCATTTAAGCTTTTATATGAGTCCTTGAATCTTACGTACTTACCAACCATAGCTATATCTACGGATCTCTTCGGATTCTTTATGGCATGGATAATCTTTTCCCATTTCTCAAGATCAGGTCTTTTCGCCCATATGTTCAGCATCTCTGTGATTTTGTCGTCGAGGCCCTCTTTGTGAAAAAGAACAGGCACCTCATATACAATATCCGTATCCAGTGCAGTGATAACTGCATCCCTTTGAACATTGCAGAAAAGGGCTATCTTTTCTTTGAGTTCTTTGGAGAGGGGCTTTTCAGTCCGACAGATGATTATGTCGGGCTGGATCCCTATCTCTCTTAACTCCTTAACACTGTGTTGGGTCGGTTTGGTCTTCATCTCGTCGGCAGTTTTTATATAAGGGACCAAAGTAAGATGAACAAAAAGGGTGTTCTCTTTGCCAAGATCGTTTCTTAGCTGTCTTATCGCTTCAAGAAAAGGCAAACTTTCTATGTCTCCAACCGTTCCTCCGATCTCTACTATAAGTACATCGACGTTCTCTTCTACATCGAGTATCCTCCTTTTAATTTCATCGGTTATGTGCGGAATCACCTGGACCGTGCCACCCAGATACTCTCCCTTTCTCTCTCTTGAGATCACCGTGTCGTAAATTTGGCCTGTTGTGAAATTGTTCTTTTGGGTTATCTTCGCGTTTGTGAATCTTTCGTAGTGGCCAAGGTCGAGGTCCGTTTCTGCACCATCCTCGGTCACAAAGACCTCTCCGTGCTGAAAAGGGTTCATAGTCCCAGGATCGACATTTATATATGGATCGAGCTTTTTGAGAGAGACAGTAAGCCCTCTCGACTCCAAAAGGGCTCCAATAGATGCAGATGCGATGCCTTTCCCCAGGGAAGAGACAACTCCACCTGTAACGAATATTATCTTCTGCCTCATGGCAAATCTTTTCCAAAAAAGAGGGAGAGTAAATCTCTTGCGTCTAAAAGGGGATCTCCGATTGTCTCATCGTACCTTTGATCACTTTTGCTCTTTTCTGCCCTTTCATCGAATATCACAAAGGGGGTCGGATTGGCATAATGGGTCCTAAGCGGTATGGGCGTATAATGGTCTGTCACAATTAAAAATCTCACCTCATCCCCTTTTTCCTCGTATATGGGCCCTAGGATCTTGGAGTCTATGTTCTCTATCGCTTTTATCTTTTCCTCAATCTTTCCTTCGTGTGATGCCTCATCGGGTGCCTCTACATGAACATAGACCACATCGAACTCACTGAGAAGCTCTATAGCCTTCTTTGCTTTGGCCGAGTAGTCTGTATCGAGATAACCGGTTGCTCCTTCAACATAAGGCGTAAAAAGACCTGCAAGCCTACTTATACCCTTTATAAGATCGACTGCACAGACAGTTGCTCCATCCATTCTGAATCTTTCTTTAAAAGGTACGAAGTCTCCCTTCTTTCCTTGTCCCCAAAGCCAGATGGAATTGGCAGGATGATCCCCTCTCATAATCCGTCTTTTATTCGTTTCGTGATCCTTAAGCACATTCCTTGCCTTCTCCATGATTTCGATAAGAAAACTGGCTCCTTCACCCCTAGGGACAAAATTATCGATCCTCTTTCCTTGAATATCGTGGGGAGGTGTTGTTTCCATCATCCATTTTCCATTCTTCCAGAGCATTATGTTTCTGTAACCCATGCCCGGAAAGAATGAGATCTCTTTATCTTTTAGCTTAGCGTTGAGTGCCGAGATCAGAGAAATTGCCTCGTCCCTGGGGATATGCCCTCCGCTATAGTCCCCCATTATCAGTCCATCCTCAGTCTCTATAAGGTACACGAGGTTGCATCTGAAGGCCACATCGTCTTTTTCCATATCATAGCCCATTCCGTAAAATTCAATAGGAGCTCTACCGGTATAATAAATCCTCGGATCGTATCCAAAAAGGGACATGCAGGCGATATCACTTCCAGGGGGAAAACCTTCCGGTACGGTTATCACCCTACCAGAGATACCTCTTTGAGCCATCATATCCATGTACCTTTTTTTTGCGACCATCAGAGGAGTCTTTCCGCCCAGTTCTTCCAGCGGAAAATCTGCCATTCCATCACCGATAAGTACTAGGTACTTCATATGTTCAGTTCTTCTATCCTGAGATACAGACTCTCTTCCTTTATAAAAGGTAGACGATCTATCTCTTCCTTTGCTTTTTTTAGCGAAGCTTCTTCTGCCTCATGGAGAAGCATCACAATTGGAACCCATCCCCCTTCCTTCCTTCCCTTTTGAATCACTGCCTGGATGCTTATGTTATATTCTGCGAGTACACCTGATATTTTAGAGAGAACACCCGGTCTATCTTCGGCTATAAACCTCATGTAAAAAGGGGCGTAGGCTTCATCCACCTTTTTTATTCCTTTTATCTCATCTGAAATCACTGGAATTCTCGGAATCCTTCGTCCTGCCTCCATCCTCATGGCCATATCGAGTATATCACTTACAACTGCACTTCCGGTTGGGTCTCCCCCTGCACCTTTTCCATAGTACAGGTTCGGCCCTGTTCTGTCGCCAACTATGTAAACTCCATTGTAAACTCCGTCAACACTACTTAAAGGGTGGTCAAGAGGAAGCATAACCGGTTCAACCCTAGCTTCAATCTCATCTCCAACAAGCTTTGCCACTGCGAGAAGTTTTATCTTGTACCCAAACTCTTTGGCAAACTTTATATCTACCTTATCTATCTTCCTGATCCCCCTTATGGCAACCTCTTTCGTACTCACAGGGTGATGGAAGGCCACAAGGATGAGGATTGAAAGTTTGTGTGCCGCATCTATTCCATCTACATCCAGAGATGGATCTTTTTCGGCGAATCCGGATCTTTGAGCTTCCGACAAAGCTTCATGAAAGGAAGACTCTTCTTCCTCCATTCTTGTAAGAATATAGTTACTCGTGCCGTTCAAAATACCGAGGATTGAAGTTATTCTGTTGCCTATTAGACCGTCCCTTATCGCCTTTATTACTGGGATTCCGCCGCATACGGATGCCTCGAATCCAACTTCACAGTTTTTTTCTTTAGCGAGTTTAAAGATCTCTATTCCTTTCTCCGCCAGTAATGCCTTATTTGCCGTCACGACCCATTTACCCCGTTTTAGCGCTTCACAGATATACTCGTAGGCTGGATGTATGCCCCCTATAAGTTCAACAACTATGTCAATCTCTTTATCTTCTATGATTTCAAAGGCATTTTCTGTCAAAAGGTCCTCTTCCACTTTCACTCGCCTTCTCTTTTCGAGATCTGTATCGGCTATCTTTACTAGCCTCACATCTAGGCCTGTTCTCTTTTTTATGAGGTTTTGACTCTCCCTGAGAATTTTTACGGTCCCCTCCCCGACTGTTCCAAACCCTATAATCCCTACTTTTATCATTTCTTCCTAGCTGAAAAGAGAAGATTCCTTATACCTTTTACTGCTTGTCTTATCCGGTGTTCGTTCTCAACTAATGCGAACCTTATATACCCTTCTCCGTACTCCCCAAAACCAATCCCAGGTGAAGTTGCAACCTTCGCCTCTTTGAGCAGTAACTTTGAGAATTCAAAGGATCCCATCTCCCTGAAAGGTTCAGGGATCTTTGCCCATACAAACATTGTAGCCTTAGGTTTTTCTACAATCCATCCGTATCTCGAAAGCCCTTCGCAGAGAACATCCCGCCTTCTTCTATACTTCTCTACGATTTCTTTGACCTCGTTGTCACATTCATTTAGGGCGATGATTGAGGCAATTTGGATAGGCTGGAACATCCCATAATCGAAATAACTCTTAATCCTCCCAAGTGCATTTATCATCTTTGTATTTCCAGCCGCAAATCCAACCCTCCAACCTGGCATGCTGTAACTCTTTGAAAGGGAGAAAAACTCTACTCCCACATCTTTTGCGCCTTCTACTTCCAGAAAACTAGGTGCCCTGTAGTTATCAAAAACTATATCGGCATATGCGATATCGTGCACAACCATAAGGCCGTATTCCTTTGCAAAGGCAACCAGTTTTTTGAAGAAGTCAATCTCCACTGTGGCAGTTGTCGGGTTATTTGGAAAACTTACAATTACCATCTTCGGTTTTGGCCATTGAGATTTAACTGCACTTTCTAACCTTTCGAAGAAACCATTCAGAGGAAGGAGAGGGATTGTCCTTAAATCCCCTCCTGCTATAACTACAGAGTAAGTATGAATCGGATATGCAGGGCTGGGAACTATCACAGTATCACCATGAGTTATGGTTGCAAGGACAAGGTGCCCTAACCCTTCTTTCGCTCCCATTGTCACCACTACCTCAGTTTCAGGATCGATATCAACGTTATATTTCCTTTTGTACCATTGTGAGATCGCAACTCTTAACTTATAAATTCCCTTTGTTACAGAGTATCGGTGGTTTTTAGGATTTTTTGCTGCTTCCACAAGTTTTGCCACTATCTGCTTAGGAGTAGGAATATCCGGATTTCCCATGCCCAAATCGATAATATCTTCCCCTCGCCTTCTCGCTTCTATGAGAAGGTCCCTTATGATCCCAAAAATATAGGGAGGTAGTCTTGAAATTCTGTAAAATTCCTCCATTGGGTAATTGAAAGTAACACAGATAGACCCAACAATCAATAAGATTCCCAAATTAAAGCTTGTACTTGATCTTCCTTAAAAATTCCTTTCTAGCCTTTCTATCCTCTTCCTTTTCCACACCCTTCGGTTTAAAACCATCAATGACGCCTATTATCCCTCTTCCCTGTTCGTCCTCAGCTACAATTATTTTTAGCGGATTCGCTGTTGCACATATAATGTGACATACCTCCTGGCAAGCCTTTATAGCATTCAAGACGTTTATAGGATAGCCATCTTTAAGGTATATTACGAAAGAGTGGCCACACGAGATCAAAAGACTCGTCTCTGCAGCTTTCTTTATAAGCTCATCGTCGTTCCCTTCACATCGTACAAGGCATGGCCCTGATGCCTCAGAAAATGCAATCCCAAATCTCAAAGAAGGAGAGGATGAAGCTAAAATCTCGTACAAGTCCTCCACGGTTTTCATGAAATGGGCCTGTCCTATTATGATATTTGCACCCTCTGGGATTTCGACCGGAATGGCCTTTATCTCCATGGTTACCTCCGTTATTTGATTTTTTTAAAAAGGGACTAGCCCACCCCACTTATTAATCCTTTCTTAATAAACTCCTCAAAGAAGGTGGACAACAACCATTCAAAGATGGAGATCTTCTTTTTGGCGTAAACGATTTCAGGTTTTTCTTTTATGTTGAGCGCGACCCTTAGATCTTCGAGAGCGTCGTAAAAGGTGCCTATTTCGTCGACGAGTCCGTATTCTTTCGCCATCTTTCCAGTAAAGATCCTTCCGTCACCTAACTTTTTTGCCTTGTCGATCGGGATGTTCCTTCCTTTCGCCACATCTTCTATGAACTGTTCGTGGATTGCGTCTATTATTCCTTTGAGATAGATTTTCTCTTCCTCCTTCATTTTCCTAAAAGGGCTGCCAGTATCTTTGAATTCTCCAGCCTTTATGGTAGTCGTTTGAAGTCCTATTTTTTTTAGCAAATCTTCTATGACTATCTGCTCCATGAGCACTCCTATACTTCCGGTTATTGTGGATGGCATCGCGTAGATCCTTTCACCTGCAACCGCAATGTAATATCCACCTGAAGCACACACAGATCCCATTGATACAAAAACCTTTTTCTTTTCTCTCAGCTTCTTTAGTTCTCCGTGTATTTCCTGACAAGATGCGGAGGCGCCACCAGGAGACTCTATCCTAACTACCACCCCTTTTATCGTTTCATCCTCCCTAAATTTTTCAATCTGTTCAAGTATCTCCTTTGAGTCAGTTATCACCCCTTCCACCTCTATGACCCCGATTCTTTTTATCGTGAATCTGGCAAGGATCGAACCCAAAATGAGAGTGCCGAGAAATACAAAAAGTATGAGAAGCACAACTCTCTTTTTGGTCATAGCGTCTCTCTCCTTTTTAGTATAATTTTTCCAAAGGGTCTATACTGGATGATTCTCGCAACTTTTCTTTTAACCATTTCCAACATCGATAAAACAGTCGCTATTTTTGTGGAAAGGTCTGCCCCATCTGTTGCGTCAAATATGTAAATTCCTCTTTTTGAAATCTTCTCCTCAAGCTCCGAAAAAATCTCTTGAAGAGCTGGCTTTATAGGTTTTATTTCAATACATTTCACCTGTTCCCTTTTTACAATTTCAAAAAAGGTCATAAAAAGATTATAGAGATCAAAATCACCCCTCTGGGTGATTACAGATCTCCCACGATTAAAAGTATCTCTGTTAAGAAGGGGCAACTCTTCAAGCACGGATGCCCATTTTTTTAAGACCTCGTGTTCACATATGTTTTCCAAAGGTTTTTCTTCGACATCGTTCTTTTTTTCCTCAAAATTGATGAGGGCCCTAGATTTTAGGACCATAAGTAAAGAGACAACATCGATAAATTCCTCAACTATCTTTAAATTCATCTCCCTTGCTGCTTCAACGTAATCCATGAATTTTTCTGTTATCTGACACAGAGGCACTTCCCAGATGCTCAACCGGTTTCTCTTTACTAGAAGCGGAATTACCGATAAAGGACCCTCGTATGAGGCTAGTCTCACGTTGAGGGAAGGGATTAAAAGCTCAGCTAGCATCGTTTATATAACTCAGTGCGTACCTAATCTCATCGTCTTTGCTTTTTAAAAGACCGTCTATCTTAAGGTCTCTTATGTTTTCCAAGATCTCCTTGAAGATCGGACCCGGTTTCAATCCCATTGCTTTTAAATCCACGCCCGTAATTTCCGGCTTAACGTATGAAAGGGTAGTGATATAGTTCGATATAGTTTTTCTTAACGCCTCATCTTCACTGGATGCCATCGCAAAAAGAATCGCTTCCTGCGACATCTCCCTTAAAACTTTTGCAATTTCACTTTTTTTCATATCCTTAAACTTCGAAACGAGGTTTTTAAAATTACAAAGAGAAGCTATATCCGATCTCAACTTGCTTTTAAGTGACTCACCGAGTTCAAGTCTCTCCATGAAATCGTCCATACGGTTCTTAGGCATGTCGTGGATCAAAGCGATAAGATACATGTGTATTTTTTGAGCAGGCTTGTCTTTGTATAGTAATTCGTACCACCTGTGGATTGAGGCTATCTCCTCAAAGAGCCTGTATTTCTTTTCGTCGAATAAAAGTTCCTCGTATATGGAAGACAGTACGCCAAGTTCGCTGAGTCTCTTCATTATTTTCTCAGGGGTGGGTTCCATAAGGCAGAGTCTCAACTCGTTCCAGATCCTTATTCCTTCTACTTTGGATAGAAATCCTGTTCTTACCGCATTCTTTATGAGATTCATAGTGTGTTTGCTTATTTTGAAACCGAATCTATGTTCAAATCTTATTGCCCTGAGAATCCTTGTTGGATCTTCAACAAAACTGAGACTGTGGAGAACCCGTACCGTTCCCTCTTTTATGTCCCTTTGACCTCCAAAGTAATCGATGAGTTCTCCAAATGTGTTTTGGTTGATAGATATGGCAAGGGTGTTTATCGTAAAGTCCCTTCTTGATAGGTCAAGTTTCAATGAGCCTCTTTCAACTACTGGAAGTGAGCCAGGCTCTTTGTAGTATTCTACACGGCAAGTGGCTACGTCCACTTTGAAACCATCCGGGTAGTAAAGCGTTGCAGTCCCAAACTCTACATGTTCCCTTAACTTGACTGACAGGATTCTCTTTACCTCTTTTGCGAACTTTATCCCATCCCCTTCAATTACAATGTCCACATCGTAATTTTCCCTCTTCAAAAGGAGATCCCTTACAAAGCCCCCAACAATGTATGCCCTGTAGCCCATTGTATCTGCAATTTCGCCTAGTTTTTTTAACCTTTCGAATATGTCTCCCTTGATTCTTTCCTGTAAAAGATGCTTAATGGTTCTTCTCTTTTCGAGGTAGGGCTGCTCCGACACAACGTTAGAGTTACTTTCCACAAGTCTTAAAAGATCAGTTCTCGTTATTCCTCCCACAAGTCTCCCATCTCTCAAAACAGGAAGAAATCTCTGGTTCGAGAAAAGAAGGACGTCCCTCACGAGATCTATCGGGTCGTCCTCTTTTACAGTTTTTATCTCACTTACCATGTACTCTTTTACGGGCATATGTCCCAAATCATGAAAGCAAGCCTTTTCCGCAATCTGCCTTGTCACTATCCCCACCACTTTATCTTCTTCCATAACAGGCATAGCGTTTATACCGTATTTAACCATCGTTTCTCTCGCAGAATCTATCGATTCATTGGCTTCCACGTATTTTACCGGGAAAAACATCACATCCTTCGCCCGAAAGACAACTCTTACGTTGGCTTTAAGTACCTTTATGAGGTCTTCTTTCACTTCCATCGTAGTTTTTCCTTTCACTGTGGCAGATCCTGCCTCCTTATGGCCTCCCCCTCCAAAAAAAGTAAGAAGATATCCCACGTCTATTTCTGGGATTCTGCTTCTCCCAATGATGAAGACCCGGTCTTCAAGACCAATCAGGGCAAATATCACATTCAAGTTTTCCATATCCCTGAGTTTGTGAACAACGAGTGCTACTTCACCTACGTAATGACTCAACATGCACTCTGTTATAACTACGTTCACTCCGTTTATGTTGTGGCTCGTGGCGTTACTAATAAGTTCGTTTAAGAGGACAACGTGTTCAGCTGTAAGCTCTTTAACGAGCATGTCAGAAACCACATTGAGATTCGCACCTTTGGAAAGCAAATACGATGCGGCCTCAAAGTCATCAGTCTTCGTAGAGGGGTAAGTGAAACTTCCCGTCTCCTCGTAAATTCCTAACATCATGATCGTTGCCTCTTCAGCCGAAATCGGAATCTGTCTCTCCTTTAAGATGTTAACTAGAATTGTAACTGCAGCGCCGGTATTTCTGATATATTCCACCTCGCCCTTTATGTCGTCATCTGTTGGTGGGTGGTGGTCGTATATGTGGATCTTTAAGTCGCTTTTCTTAAGAATCTTTGCAAAATCTCCGATCCTCGATCTCTGTCTTGTGTCAACTAAAATGAGTGTGTCTACTGAGTCTAGGTCTATATCCTTTATCTTTGTGATATTTAACGCGTAAAGGGTGGATCGAATCAAAAAATCCCTTAAAGACTTTTCCTGTGAACCTGGAAAAACAAGCACCGCATCAGGGTAGATCTTTTTTGCTGCAATCATTGAAGATAAGGAATCGAAGTCTGCGGATGTGTGCGTTGTTATGACCTTCATTTAAGATCTTGGATGGTACTTCTTGTGGATCTCTTTTAGGCGCCTCTTGTCTATGTGAGTGTAAATCTGGGTCGTTGAGATATCTTCGTGACCCAAAAGGACTTGAACCGACCTTAAATCTGCTCCTCCTTGGATTAGGTGACTGGCAAAGGTATGTCTTATGGTGTGGGGAGAGACTTTCTTCCGATGGATGGCTTTTGCGTATTTCTTTATGATCTTCCAGATTGCTTGCCTCGACAGTCTTTCTCCCTTCCTGTTTGGAAAGAGATACTTTCCTTTCGGTTTCACCTTCTCAAAGTATTCCTTCAGTGCCTCAACTGAATGCCTATTTAGCGGGATTATCCTTTCTTTCGACCTTTTACCAACAGTCACTATGAATCCGGCGTCGATATTGACGTCACTCTTTTTAAGGTTTATAAGTTCTGAAACCCGAATCCCTGTCGCATAAAGAAGTTCAAGCATCGTTCTATCCCTAAGTCCGGTTTTTGTGTCATTCGGCAAAAGGAGTAGGGACTCTATCTCCTCTTCCGA
This sequence comes from Thermodesulfobacteriota bacterium, assembly GCA_025062045.1. Lineage (NCBI taxonomy): Bacteria > Pseudomonadati > Thermodesulfobacteriota > Thermodesulfobacteriota bacterium. Next base: position 106,293 of record JANXAF010000003.1, on the reverse strand, counting down.
AAGCACACAGGGATAGGGAGGATTTATCTTTGGACGTTCAAAGTCACACAGAGGATTCTCTTTTAGATATTCCTCTCCTACCATAAAGTTAAAAAACCCTTTAAGTGAAGAGATGTATCTGGAGATACTTCTTGGCTTTAGACCTTTTTTTCTCAGATGCACAACAAATTTCTCAACCGTCTCTCTCTTATGTAACTCCTCTTGAGCGTTTTTTGCAAACTCTAAATAAGAGATTATGTCCCTTGTGTAAGATTCTATTGTGTTTAGTGACGCTCCCTTTTCTGCTGTGAGATAGGTTATATAGCTATCGAGAATCTCATCGAAGCTTACCATCACTTGATCCCGGTTGAGCCAAAACCACCTTCCCCCCTGTCCGTTTCAGGTAAAGATCTATCTTCTACAAGCTCAACCCTTTCGACCTTCCTTATCACGAGCTGGGCAATCCTCATACCGTTCTCAACATAAAAGGGGCTTTCCCCATGATTTATGAGAATGACCTTCAATTCTCCCCTGTAGTCAGAGTCGATTGTGCCCGGTGAGTTAAGCACGGTTACTCCATACTTTAAAGCTAACCCGCTTCTTGGCCTTATCTCCCCTTCGTATCCCTCAGGAATAGCCAATCTAATACCGGTCGGAATAACGGCCCATTTCTTTGGTTCAATCACTATAGGTTCTTCAAGACATGAAAACAGATCTAAACCCGAAGAGGAAGGGGTTCCGTAAATTGGTGTCTTCGCCTCAGGTCTCTTCGAAAAACGTATCTCTAGTTTAGCCATATCTCCTTTATCGGTTCTATGTCAGTATCACCGAGAATAACGAGAGAAATTTTATCAAAGCAACTAAATATTTCTCTTGCCAGCTCGTTAACGTCCCGGACGGTGACTTTATCTATAGCCCTTAGAGTCTCTCTAACAGGTATGTATCTACCGAAGTAAATCTCGTTTTTTGCGATTCTACCCATCCTAGCCTCGGTGTTCTCCAGACTTATGTGTAGGTTTCCCTTTATATGCTCTTTGGCGAATCTGAGCTCGCTTTCGGAGATCCCTTTCTCCTTTAGGGTCAAAATCTCTTTCTTTATGAGCTTTATTACCTCATGCGCATCACCGGGTGAAGTCGATGTTGACACGCCAAAAGTTCCGGTGTCGAAGTAACAGTTAACGTATGAGTATATGGAGTAAACAAGGCCTCTTTTCTCCCTGATCTCTTGGAACAGGCGAGAACTCATGCTTCCTCCGAATATGGCATTAAGCAAATATAATATGTACCTCTTTTCATCTATCTGACTTACACCTTCTGTTCCTACAAGGATGTATAGGCTCTCTAAGTCCTTGCGAAAGACGTCAATCGTTGTTTGAGACTTAGGTACAGGGTCATCAATTTGAATGGAAGCCTCTTCATTTTCTATTGATCCAAACAGGGTCTCAATTTTTTTTAAAAATTCCTCGTGTTCTATCCTTCCCGAGGCAGTAATGACCATTTTTTCGGGAGAATAATTCATTTTGAAATGCTCCATCAAAATATCACGCCTAAAGGATTCCACATTTTCTTTATTTCCCAAGATTGGAAGACCTAGACCGTGATTCTTAAAATAATTTGCGTAGAAAAAGTCGAATATGTACTCTTCCGGGTTATCCTCGATCATTCTTATCTCCTGTGTGACGACATACTTCTCTTTCTCTATGTCCTCATCCGAAAAAAGAGAGTGCCTGTACATATCGGATAGAATATCGAGGCAAAGATCCACGTCCTTTCTTAAAACTTTGGCATAAAGACATGAATACTCTTTCCCCGTAAAAGCATTGATCGTCCCACCAACCGCATCAATTTCTCTAGCTATCTCGTAAGCAGACCTCTTTTCTGTTCCTTTGAAAAGCATATGTTCGATAAAGTGAGAGATCCCATTATTTTGGGGATTCTCATATCTTCCCCCTGTCTTCCACCACATTCCAATTGAAACGGTTGAAAAATGTGGAACTGACTCGGTTATTACAGTAAGACCATTATTGAGAACTGTCTTTCTGAACATCTCTTTTCATTTTCTTTCCCTGAGGGCAGCTTTCCTCGAAAGTTTGATCCTTCCAAACTGATCTATCTCTATGACCTTCACAGGGATCGTGTCCCCTTCTTTCACTATGTCCTGAATCCTCCTTATGTATCCGTCTGCAAGCTGGCTTATGTGGACGAAACCGTCCGAGCCCGGCCATATCTCAACGATTACCCCAGAATCAACTATCCTTTTAACCTTGCCCTGGTAGATAGCTCCGAGCTCAACCTCCCTTGCTGCTTCTTTTATCAACTCAATTGCCCTAAGTGCTGAAGCCTCATTGTGGGAGGCCACTTTTATCATCCCTGAATCTTCTATGTCAATCTTTACACCTGTTTGGTCTATTATGCTCTTTATCACTTTTCCACCGGGGCCAATTATGTCCCTTATCTTTTCAGGGTTTATCTTGACCGTGAGAATCCTTGGAGCGTAAGGAGACAGTTTCTCTCTGGGTTTTGGCATGACCTGAGTCATGATGGATAGTATTTTTTCTATGCCTTCCTGAGCCTCTTTTACGACCCTGAGCATTGTGTCTTTTGTTATGCCCTTTATCTTGAGATCCATCTGGATAGCTGTTACACCCCTTTTGGATCCCGCAATTTTAAAGTCCATATCGCCCAAATGGTCTTCATCCCCCAGTATGTCCCAGAGAATGATCTCTCTGTCTCCCTCTTTTACGAGACCCATCGCTATACCTGCAACGGGTTCCTTTATCGGAACGCCTGCATCCATCAAAGAAAGACACCCACTACAGACCGTAGCCATGGAGGAAGATCCATTAGATTCCAGAATCTCTGAAACTATTCTTATGGTGTAGGGAAATTCGTCCTTTGGCGGAAGTATAGGGGAGAGAGCTCTCTCCGCTAGATAGCCATGTCCAATTTCCCTCCTTGTGGGTGCCCTAAGGGGAGCTACCTCTCCAACGGAAAATGGCGGAAAATTGTAATGGACCATGAATGCTTTGAAGACTTCGCCTTCGAGTAGAGATTCAACTTTTTGCTCGTCTTCGGAAGTACCGAAGGTTGTTATAGCTAATGCCTGGGTTTCTCCTCTTGTGAAGAGAGCTGAACCATGAGTCCTCGGAAAGATTCCAACCTTTGCTTCCACTGCCCTTATCTCATTGGGCTTCCGTCCATCAATCCGCAAACCGGTAGTGAGCAGCTTTTCTCGCATAAGTTCCCTTAGTACGTCGTCAAATATCTTTCCGAGATCTTTAACACTCACATCCGGATAGAGTTTTGAAAGACTCTCCTTTATCTCCTTTAGTCTCTCCCTCCTTTTTTTCTTTTCGGGTATAGCTAATGCCTCGTTTATGTCATCTTTGATTTTTTCTTTAACCTCTTCTTTTAGTTCTTTTCTTATCTCTGGTTCGACAAAGATCCACTTTTTTATTCCTAGTTCTTCTTTTAGCCTTTCCTGACATTCTATCAATGGGAGCATGCTTTTGTGTCCAAAATGGACCGCGTCAATCAGGTCTTCGCCTTTTACAAATTTAGCCCCTCCCTCAACCATTATGATCGCATCCTTCGTACCCGCTACAACTATTTCCATGTCGCTCTCTTCCATCTCGGAGGTTGTGGGATTAATGATGAATGATCCGTTTTTCCTTCCTATCTTTACACCAGCAATTGGGCCTTCGAAGGGTATTTCGGATAAAGTAAGCGCACAAGAAGCTCCAATTATCCCAAGGATGGCCGGGTCATTCTCCTGGTCGGCACTAAGGACCGTTGCAATAATCTGGACTTCTCTGTTAAAGCCTTTGGGAAAAAGGGGTCTTAAGGGTCTATCGATGAGTCTTGATATGAGGATTTCTCTGTCCGATGGTCTTCCCTCTCTTTTAAAAAAACCCCCGGGAAAACGTCCAGCCGCGTATGACATCTCTTGGTAATTGACTGTAAGGGGAAGAAAATCTAGGTCCGTCTCCTTTCTTTCAGCAACCGCCGTAACCAAAACGGCCGTGTCGGCGTATTGAACAAGCACACTGCCGTCGGCCTGCTTTGCCATCTCTCCGACAGTTATACTCAGTGGCCGGTTAGCAAATTCAATAGTAATGGTGCGCTTTTGCATAAAACCTAACCCTATTTCCTCAAACCTAATTTTTCAATTAACTTTCTGTACCTTTCCAAATTTTTGTTTTTCAGATAATTTAGCAAGCTCCTCCTTTGACCGATAAGCATGAGGAGCCCCCTTCTAGAATTGTGATCTTTCGGGAACCTTTTGAAATGTTCAGTAAGTAATCTTATCCTTTCAGTCAATAGAGCAATCTGTACTTCGGGAGAACCAGTGTCGGTCTCATGGAGCCTGAAACTTTCGATAATCTCTCTCTTTCTCTCTTTGTCTAAGGGCATATCATACCTCCCACACGTTCATGAGCCTTTTTACCTTTATAATCTTCGAGGAAGGATCGGCAATTCCGATGGCCATCATTTTTCCTTCCTTGTTTAGTATTTTAGTCAGTTCGCCCTCCTTAAAATCTTTAGCGTTGCCAAAAATAGGAATGGGCATGCCATGTCTTAAAAACCTTTCAAGCGGCTTCTCTATGATCACTTCTTTACTGGCACTTAAAGCCTTTTCACACGGTATTAGGTTCTTTTCTATGTCCTCTACCGTTTTTATGTCTTCCACCTTTACCGCCAGTTCCTCCCCAAATTCGCCGTGTCTTGTCCTTTTAAGGGAATATAAAGTAGCACCACAACCTAACATCTCTCCTAAATCGTTTGCCAAGCTTCTCACATAGGTCCCCTTTGAACAGGAAAGTTCGATGTCAATATAAGGGTGTTCGTAACTTGTTAATTTTATATCATATATCTCAACATCTTTAAACATCGGTTCTACCTGGATACCCTTTCTAGCCAGTTTGTAAAGCGGTTTTCTACCAACTTTTTTTGACGAAAATGGAGGGATCCTCTGTCTTATCCTTCCCCGAAATTTTTGAAGAGTCTCTTCTATAAACTTTTGATCGAATTTGGGAGGCTCGGTTCTACTTAGCACCTTCCCCTGGACATCGTAAGTATTTGTTACAACCCCCAAAAGGATTCGGGCTATATAACGTTTCTCCATGTCTTCGATGTAAGGAATAAGTTTCACACCCTCGTTTATAGCAACAGGAAGAATCCCGGTTGCGTTCTTGTCAAGGGTGCCCACGTACCCTATTTTTTTAAACTTGGCGATCCTTTTAAGCCTCCTTATAACATCAAAGGATGTCATCCCACTAGACTTGTCGATTATCAAAAACCCGTTCATACTTTTTTAAGCACAGTCTCCTTTATAATCTCTTTTACCTTATCAGGTCTACCCTCCAAAACACATCCTGCCGCATTTTTATGTCCGCCTCCCCCAAACGTTTGGCATATACGGGCAACGTCTAAGTCGTCTTTTGATCTCATACTCACCTTACATTTCCCGTTCTCAAGTTCTCTTATGACTATGGCAAGCTTGACATCTCTCAACTCCTTTATGTACTCCACGAACCCATCCGAATGTTCATAGGAGGCATTGGCCCTACGGTACATGTCAGAAGTTATAAGAGCTATACCCACTTTTCCGCCCTCTGACACTTCCAGGGTTCTTAGTACTTCTGAAAGAAGCAGAAACCGTTCTTTGGGGTGATTTTCGTAAACCATCTCGGCAACATATGCTGGAGAGATGCCATATCTCACCAGTTTTCCACATATCTGAAACGCTTTGGCGTTAGTGTTTGGAAATCTGAAAGAACCCGTATCTGTGAAGATGGCCGTGTAGATGTTTATGGCTATCTCCCAAGTTATTTTTGTACCTAATGAGCTGAATATATTGAAAATTATCTCGGCTGTTGAAGATGCATTAGGGCGGACATAGTTTATCTTTCCGAAACGGCGGTTCGTTTCGTGGTGATCAATGTTGATTATAAGAGTGTGTCTGGATATTAATTCATAGCTTTTTCCCAGTCTACTTATATCCCCGCAGTCTAACACAAACACAGCATCAAAATTTAAGTCCCTTATTTGAACTTCCAAACTCTCTGGGCGAGGAAGGAAGGCATATCTGTAAGGTATCCGATCTTCAAGGTAGACCCGCACCGATTTTCCCATCTGCCTTAACCAAAAATACGTGGCAAAGAGTGAACCTAAAGCGTCACCGTCTGGATCAACGTGAGTGCAAAGGAGAAAACTCTCGTTTTTTTTTAAAATCTTTTTAATCTTTTGCGGCATCTTTATTTTTACTCAATATGGCACCGATCCTTAACACTCTCTCGTAGGATCTGTCAGGTAAGAAGGCCAGATCAGGCATATACTTTATCCTTATCCTTTTTCCAAGCAAAAACTTTATGTATCCCTTCGATCTGTCCAGGGCCTCTTTCGTCTTCTGCCAGTCACTTTCGGACCCGTAAACACTGTAGTAGACCTTAGCCTGTCTCAAATCTTCAGACATTTCCACATCGATTATAGTCACCAACCCCAAACCAGGATCTCGAAGTTCCCTTTGGATTATGACCGAAATCTCTTCGCGCAAAAGATCTTGGATCCTGAACTTTCTATATTTCATTTCCCATCTTAATTATCTCGGTTCTCGTATCTATTACTTTTCCTATATACAGACTCTCTATGAAACTGTGTACATCCTCGATGATCCTGTTTATCTGATCTACGTTCTCTCCCACAACTGAGAAGCCAACGCAAGCCTTTTGCCATAAGTTCGATTTGTTTACCTCAATTATGGAAATGTTAAATCTGGAGCGGGCCTTTTCGACTATCTTTTTTATCGCCTGCCTCTTGTCTTTCAAGGAATGGTTATCCGGAAGGAATATCTCTACGCTGGATATTCCGACGAACATCTCTTTTACCCCTCAATTCTCTGTGCTTCTTTTTCTTGTACGTAAAACTGAAGGATGTCCCCCTCTTGGATATCGTCTGTTCCATCAAGCGCTATACCGCATTCGTATCCCTGAGCCACTTCTTTTACGTCGTCTTTAAACCTTTTTAAAGACTTCACTTTTCCGCTAAAAATCTCCTCCCCATTCCTTATGAGTTTCACATTTGCACTCCTCAAAACCTTCCCTTCTGAAACAAAACAGCCTGCGACCGTACCGACTTTTGAGATATGGAAGATCTTCCTCACTTCCGCTTTTCCAATATACACATCCACGATCTTTGGCTTGAGTCTCCCTTCCAAAGCCTTTTTGACGTCATCTATTAGGTCATATATAACCGAATAAGTTCTGACCTCTATGTTTTCCCTTTCGGCAAGCTCCTTTGCTTTATGTACAGGCTTTGTGTTAAACCCAAGTATTATTGCACCCGATGCCATGGCCAAATTAACATCGGTTTCCGTGATTGCTCCCACCCCGCTATGGAGTATGTTAACTTCGACCTTCTCATTCCCAACTCTTTTCAGGGCCTCACATATTGCATCTGCCGTGCCTCTTGTGTCGCTCTTTATTATCACATTTAGTGTTACCTTTTCCGACTCAGAGGCTTTTACGTAGAGGTCCTCAAGGCTAGCTCTCTTTACTGAGGAAAACTCTTTTTCTTTTAATTTTTCCAATCTAAACTTAGACAACTCCTTTGCGTACTTTTCCTCACTTGTCACGATGAACTTGTCGCCGGCCTGTGGAACTTCCGAAAACCCAGTAACAAGTACCGGCATTGAAGGGGTGGCTACGTCCAGTCTCTGCCCCTTATCGTCAAACATGGCTCGGACCCTTCCAAAAACTGTTCCTGCTATGAAAGGATCATGGACCTTTAAAGTCCCTTCCTGGATTATGACTGTACCTACGGGTCCATGCCCTTTATCCATTTTAGATTCTATGATCACGCCTCTTGCCGGCTTATTCGGATTAGCCTTGAGTTCAAGCATCTCAGCTTGAAGGATTATCAATTCTAGGAGCTCTTTTATCCCTATCTTTTTCTTTGCCGATATTTTTGCGTAGAGAGTGTTTCCTCCCCATTCCTCAGGTACAAGCCCAAGCTCAGCCAAGTCTTTCATGACCTTTTCTGGGTTTGCATTAGGTTTATCTATTTTGTTTATGGCCACGACTATAGGGCAAGATGCGGCTTTTGCGTGGTTTATGGCTTCAATCGTCTGCGGCATAACACCATCATCTGCCGCAACCACAAGCACGACTATGTCTGTCACCTGTGCCCCTCTAGCCCTCATTGCCGTGAAAGCCTCGTGTCCAGGAGTGTCCAGGAAGATTATGTCTTTACCGTCCACATTCACCATGTACGCGCCTATATGCTGAGTTATTCCTCCCGCCTCCTTCTCAGCCACATTTGTGTGCCTTATGGTGTCTAACAAAAGAGTTTTTCCGTGATCAACGTGACCCATGATCGTGACAACAGGAGGTCTAGGCTTTAGGTCCTCAGGTCTATCCTGCATCTCCTCTTCTTTTGCGAAAAACTCTTCTTCTATCGAGAGCTCCTTTTCGAGCTCACACCCAAATTCCTGCGCCACGAGATAAGCGGTGTCAAAATCGATCTTTTGGTTGATAGTGGCAATAACCCCTAAAGATAGAAGCTTACCTATAAGTTCCTGGACTTTTATCCCCATCCTCTTCGCAAGTTCTCCGACCTGTATCTCGTCTCCGATTTTTACCGTCTTTTTTACCTGCTTTACGGGTTCTGGTTTTTTTTCTTCCTCCTTCTCAACTCTCTTTTCCTTTTTGCCCTTCTGCACAGGAAATTCAAAGACTTTCTGTTTCTTTCTCGGCTGGATCTCCTCTTGAACAAGCACTTTCCTTTTGGGCAAAATTTTCTTTTTTAGCCTTTCTTCTTCTATCTCCAGTTCCTCAAATCTCCGAAGAAGCTTTTCAACTTTTCTCCTCTTTCTCTCGTCCTCCTCTTCCTCCACGTAAGTGAAGTCAACGTCCAAGTCTTTCCCATAAGCTTCTTCCAAAACCCTTGTGATTTCTTTCTCTTTCTCCTCTCCTATAAGTTCAAAGTCTCCCTTTGGTCTATCAAAGGAAAACTCAGCTATGGATTTTCCCTCGATCTGGACTTCCACAGTTGGAACTCTTTGTGGAGGTGCCTCCGGCTTTACAATTTCTAACCTCAGTTCCTCTTCCTTCTCTTTTACCTTTATTTCCGGTTTTGGTTCAGAGATAGGCTCTATCCTTACCTTCTGTCTCGTTTCAGGAATTTTTTCTTCTTCCTTTTTCGGAATCTCTTCTGCCGCGGAAGGCTCCGGTCTTTTTACTTCTTCGATTTCAGTTCTCTGTTCCTCTATTAGTCTCACTCTTTCTGCGATTTTCGTCTGAGTTTCCTCTTTCGGCGGAACAGTTTCCTTTTCAGCTTGGAGAGGTTTTTCTTCCTCCCTCTGTGGTGTAGCTATTCGTCTCCTTATTATCGTTGATGTTAGTCTTTTTTCGATAAAGGCCGGTTCTTCCTTTCTTTCCTCCGTTCTTTGCTCATCCTTCTGCTCTTCTTCAGCCTTATCCTTTATCTTAACACCCATCGTTTTAAGTCTGAGCAGAAGTTCGTCGTCGGAGGATTTATCCTTGAGCGTTGTGAGCTTTATCTTCGTCATTTACTCCACCCTGTCATGGGAAGTTTTAGAGACGTAGTTCTTGGCTTTCTCAATTATGTTTTTACAATCATCTATAGCTATGCTCGTGATTTTATTCATCTCTTCAGGGGTCAGCTTGGCAATATCTTCTGGCTCTCTTAAATATTCGTCGTAAAGTATCCGTGCGAGTATCTCGTTTATGTTCAGTTTTTCCATAAGCTCAGTTATCACAACCTTCGATGACCTCTCCACCTCAGATTCGCTAACTATATCAATCCTCCATCCGGTAAGTTTCGATGCAAGTCTAACATTCTGCCCCTTCTTTCCTATCGCCAACGATAGCTGATCATCGCTTACCACGATCTCCATCGACTTTTCGTCCTCATTTATGTAAACTTTAGAAACCTTCGCCGGGGCCAGTGCGTTGTACACGTACTTTGCCGGATCGGGACTCCATGGAACTATATCGATCTTTTCGCCTTTTAGCTCCTGAACGACTGCCTGGACTCTAGATCCCTTCATACCCACACAGGCTCCTATGGGGTCCACATCAGGATCCTCACTGTGCACAGCAATTTTCGCTCTCTCACCAGGTTCTCTTGCTGCACCTTTTATCTTTACTATCCCTTCCTGAATTTCAGGGACTTCCATCTCAAATAACTTTATAAGGAAACCGGGATGCGTTCTAGAAAGAAGTATCGTACAGCCCCTCTGTCCCTTTTCCACATCGAGTATGTACCCCTTTATTCTGTCTCTCTGTTTGAAAACTTCTCCTGGGATAGTCTCTCTAAAAGGAAGAATCGCTTCTGCCTTTCCCAAGTTGACAACGTAGTGGTTCTTTTCGACTCTTTGTACTATTCCAGATACAATTGTCCCTTTCCTATTTATGTATTCGTTATAGGCAACCTCGCTCTCCACATTCCTTATCTTTTGAAGCAAGATCTGCTTTGCCGTCTGAGCCGCTATTCTACCTAGGGCGGAAGTATCAAGCTTTATCCCTATGCTATCCCCCACCATACATTCGGGATCATGTTTCTTTGCCTCTTCGATAGAAATCTCAGTGTCGGTATTTTTTGGATTTTCCACAACGGTCTTGAATTGGAATATTTCAATTTCGTCTAACTCCTCGTTATATCTCGCTTCAAGGTCCAGATGTTGCCCAAACTTCTTTTTACAAGTCTGGAGCAGAGCTTCTTCCAACACTTTTATGATCGTTTCCTTTGGGATGCCCTTCTCTTTCCCTACCTGCTCTATCACGTAATTCAGTCCAAAATAGCCAGCCATGATTCTCTAAATCTGAAATTCTAAATTGGCCTTTTTTATTGCCTCAAACGGTATGATTACGGATCTGTCCTTCCCTTTCAACTCCACACCCTCTTTTTGTACTTCACCAATCTCGCCCAAAAAATCGGTCCTTCCATCAAGGGCTCTTTTTGTGATTATTCTACAGAGCCTTCCCTTGTACTTTTTAAATTCTTCCGCCCTTTTTAGCTGCCTTGTAAGACCTGGAGAAGAGACTTCCAGAGTATACGGATGGTCTATTAAGTCCTCCACATCCAAAAGGGTACTAAGCTCTCTACTTACTTTTTCACAGTCACCGATATTGATTCCGCCTTCTTTGTCTATGTAAAGTCTTAGAAGCCACCTCTTTCCTTTGGGCCTGAATTCTATCTCTACGAGATCGATCCCTTCCTCTTCAAGGATAGGTTTTACCAGATCTTTAATCCTCTCAACGATAGGATTTTCCATTTCTCCCATACTAAAAAAGTGGGTTAAACCCACTTTGACACCTGATTCTTTTAACATAATATCTGGCCAATTTCAATCAAAATAAGGATCATTCGTCCTTCCAGCCAATCTTTCTCTTTATGTCTTCCCTCAAAGCCCTCTTATCTATCTTATTAGCCGCTGTAAGGGGCATGGAATCCACAAATTCTATTCGCTCGGGAAACTGAAGAACTGAAGCTTTCTTCTCTTTAAGATGGGCTATTATTTCATCAAAGGTTATCGTCTCCCCCTCCTTTGGTTTTATGTAGGCACAGACCCTCTCTCCCATCGTCACATCAGGCATTCCTATGACCGCCACAAGGGCAACCTTCGGATGGCTTAATATGAGATTTTCTATCTCCGTAGCACTTATACTCTCTCCACCCCTATTTATCATCTCCTTTATCCTTCCTGTTATTGTTATGTTTCCTTCCTCGTCCATCATTGCCAAATCTCCGGTTCTGAAAAACCCATCTTTAGTAAATACTTTCTCATTTTCCTCAGGAGCGTTGTAATAACCTGTAAAGACGCATGGACCTTTTATGACAAGCTCGCCCTGTTTGCCAAAAGGAAGCTCGTTTCCTTTCTCATCCACAATTTTATAGATGTCGTATGGGCAGACCTTCTTTCCCACCGTTCTCTCTACAATATCCAGTGGATCATCTAATCTCGTCTGAGCTTTCATCCCTTCCGTACCGCCATATGCGTTAACGTAAATACATCTCAATTTCTCTATCGCCTCTCTCACAAGCTTAGGCGAGCTTGCTCCACCGCCGCAGTACATTTTTTTAAGCGAGCTCAGATCGTAATCCTTTAGGCCTTCGAACTCTAGGATTCTGGCGACAAATGTAGGTGTCCAGCAAGTGTATGTTACTTTTTCTTTTTCAATCGTAGGGAGTATGTCTTGGGCTCTTGTTGAGTCCAACATCACAACCTTTCCGAACGAAAAAAGAGTCGTGCAAAGACCCATGCTGAAGGCCATATCGTGGCCAATGGGAGCGCAGATTAGAGTTATATCATTTAATGTCATCTCAAGGGCGTAAGCAGAGTACTCAACCCTGCACAAGTAGTCATTGTGCGTTCTCGGGACGACCTTTGGTAGACCTGTTGTCCCTCCTGTTGGACCCATATGGGCTACCTGCATAGGATCAGGTCTTCTCTTCTCCAGTAACCTAAGTGAAGATTCGTCTATTTTCGTATCTAAAAGTCTTTCTAGGCTCGTAAACCCATTCTGATTCTTGCTTCTTACGAGTATAACGTTTTTTATGCCCTTCGTTGTGGCAAGAACATCCCTTATTATGGGTATGTAATCGGTCTTTCCATAAGCCTCAGGTACTATCCATGTCTTAGCCCCCGTAAGTTTAAAGAGGTGGGAAATTTCGTACTGCCTGTACCTGTCTATGAGGAGCACAGGGATTGCTCCTATCTTTTGAAGAGCGAAATACGCGAAAACGAACTCGGCCCAGTTCGGTAACTGAAGCAAAACCCTTTCAGCCTTTTTTATGCCTAACTCGATAAATCCAACTGCGAGCCGATTCACTCGCTCTCTAACCTCAGAATAGGTAAACCTCATGTCTTTATCGACAAGGGCTTCTCTTCTCGGATAAATATCTGCCGCCCTGTCAATCAAATCTCCAAATGTGATCCCCCTCCATATACCCAGTTTTTTATACCTTAGTCTTTCTTCTTTTGGATACGGAGTAAAACCTCGAAGATATTTCATGTATCGAAACCCCCTTTTGTTTTTCCATCAGTATAAAACTTTCCCTGGTCCCTCTTCAATATCGATTTCCAGTGAGGAAAAACAAGGAAAGCATAATTGGATGACCCTTGACACGAGCAAAAAGCTTCTATTAAAATAAAGACTGTGCCGAGGTAGCTCAGTCGGTAGAGCAGAGGACTGAAAATCCTCGTGTCAGCGGTTCGATTCCGTTCCTCGGCACATTTCAACTATTCTACTCGATTATCCTTGACATCCTGACTCTTAACCATTTATAGTCTATTGTTATGGTTTTTTCCTACCCCATAGAAATGTATACTACTGATGTATTGTGTGTTGGTGGTGGAATAGCTGGACTTATGGCTGCCATTTCAGCAAAAGACAAAGGCGCGGATGTGATTGTAATTGAAAAAGGCAATGCCGAATTCAGCGGTCGTGGAAGATCTGGAAACGATCATTTCTGGTGTTACATCCCTGAAGTACACGGAGCGGATCTTGACTCCTTTTTAAAAGAGTGTCTTAAAGGCCCGAAGCTTGCGATCATGCAATCTGGTACACCTCCTGCGGTGATAAAAAAATTTCTTGAACATTCATTTGAAATCGTAAAGGTGTGGGACGACTGGGGAATACCGATGAGGAATGGAAAGAAATGGGAATTTGCGGGCCATTCTTTTCCCGGGGAGGTTTTTACCCATCTAAAATACAGGGGCAAAAATCAAAAAAAGGTTCTTTACAGAAAGGCTCAGGAAAGGGGAGTGAAGATTCATAACAGAGTGATGGCAAAGGATTTGATCATAGAAGAAGACTCTCCGTGTGCGGTTTTGGCGATTCATACGAGGGAAGAAAAGATTCATGTGTATGTTTCCAGGGCTGTTGTTCTTGCAACGGGAACGACAGATAGGCTATACCCTCCTCCAGTACCTGGTTGGCTCTCCAGCACCCCTAATTGCCTAACATTGACAGGGGATGGCAGGGCAATGGCGCTCAGGGCGGGCATAGATATAGTGAGTCCCGAATTGCCAAAAAGGCACATGGGACCTAAGTACTTTGCCAGGTTTGGGCAGGCAACTTGGGTTGGAGTGCTAAAGGACGGGAACGGTAAACCCTGCGGCCCATACGTTAAGAGGCCAGAAAGGTTGTACGGTGATATGGTACTCGAGGCAAGGCCAGATTTGCCTGAAATATTAGTTCGAAAAGGAAGAGGCCCTGTCTATATGGATATGGAGGGCATAACCGATGAAGACTACGAATACATGATTGAATTTTTCTTACACGAAGGGATGGCTTCTCTTCTCGATCACGTAAAAGAAGAAGGGATTGACCTCAAAAAGGACAAGGTAGAATTCATGACGTATCATCTAATTCCTGAAGGGAAAATATGGATAGATACAGAATGTAGGACTTCAAAGCCACAAGTCTTTGCAGCCGGTGATGAGGTAATGGTCGGAGTGGGGCCTGCGGCAACACTTGGCTGGATTGCCGGACAAAATGCGGCAAGCCTGGTAAATAAGGTGGAAAAAAAGGAATCTATGATACTCAAGGAGCTTACAGCGCGTCTTCAGGAATTTTTGGCAGAAATTAGAAACAGAAAAGTTGGGGCTACTTGGTTTGAGGCCAATATATGTCTTCAACAGATAATGTGGGACTATGCGGGAACTTTGAGGTATGAAAACCTTCTCTGTGCTGGATACGAGAATTTGAAAAGGCTAAAAGAAAAATTTTACAAGACCGCCACTGCCAGAAATCAATGGGAAGTTGCAAGAGTACTAGAGGTATTTAACCTTCTTGATCTTGCGGAAATTGTATTTTTAGGTGCGATCGAGAGAAAGGAAAGTAGAGGCTTTCATAAGAGGATGGATTATCCTTTCCTAGATCCTAGCTTAAACGAGAAAGGGCTTTTCTTCCGCAAAGAGGATGGAAAATTAGTATACACTTGGAAAAGAATCTGATTTATGCCTCCAGTGATAGAACCTGAGCTCTGTTCGGCCTGCGGAAAATGTGTTGATGTGTGCTCGGAAGATGTGTATTTTGGCAGCGAAAAAGACAGTGTCCCTCATGTTGCCTACCCGGAATTCTGCTTTCACTGTCGATTGTGTGTAGAGGAATGTCCGAACGGGGCTATAAAGCTTAGGATACCACTGCCTTTGATGTTATCCTATAAAAGGGGAGGGAACCATGTTTAAAAAAATTCTCTTTATTTTGCTCTTAGCCTTTATTTGTGGAAAGGTTTTTGCCGCCGGATATCCGGAAAGACCTATAACTGTATATGTGGCATTCACAGCTGGTGGATCGATGGATCTTACAACGAGGGCCCTGTGCTCGGCTGCTGAAAAATTTTTGGGGACCAGTTTCATTATCGAGTATAAGCCTGGAGGTGGCGGAACAGTAGCACCTACCCTGATTTCGACCGCAAAACCTGACGGATACCTCCTTTGTGCTGCAACTAGTACAGGCATAATAAGGGCACCACACTTTCAGCAAGTGAGTTTCAAACCTTTAGCGAGCTTTACTCCAATTGTTGCGTTTGCGTCTCCACAGAATGCAACATGTGTGAGAAAAGACGCTCCCTGGAAGACTCATGCAGAGCTCGTGGAGTACGCAAAAAAGAATCCGGGCAAGCTAAAGTACAGCTCAGCCGGAGTTGGCACTGCCATGCACCATGCGATGGAATACGTGAAATTCAAAGATAAACTCGACATAATCCATGTCCCCTATCCCGGGTCAAAAGATGCTCTTGTTGCTCTCCTTGGAGGTCACGTGGATATCTGCTCTTCCGGACCGGAGCATGCTCCATATGTGAGATCGGGTGAGATCAGAGTACTTGCTTACCATCAGGCAACAAGAAATCCTAAGCATCCTGAAGTCCCTACTTTAAAGGAACTGGGATACGACTTTGTTAACGAAACGGTATTTTCTATTCTGGGCCCTGCAAAGATGCCTGATGAGGTGGTCAGAAAATTGGAGGATGCCTTTAGCAAGGCAAAAGATTCACCTGAGTTCAAGCGCGTTCTCGATAGTTTGGACATGATACCGATATTTATGGGATCGAAGGAGTACACGGAATATTTAAGGACCATGTGGTTCAAACTGGAAAAGACTCTGAAAGAAACCGGGCTTATTAAGGAATCGGCAACCAGACCGTACTAAGGGGATGAAGAAAGGGCAGATAGCTTCGCTTCTTTTCCTACTGGTCGGTATCTACGTGCTTTATGTTTCGTTCAAGCTGAAGATCGGTTTTTCTTCGCCCGGACCTGGCTTTCTGCCCTTTTTTTCATCGTCGATACTCATTATTCTTTCGGTAGTCTTGTACATGAAGAGTAAAGCGGATGAGGTCCCAATTTACTGGAAAAGGCCTGTATTAGTCTTCACTCTCCTCTTTACGTATGCCTTGGTCCTTGAACTTTTAGGGTTTCTCGTAGCGACTATACTTTTTATGATCTTTATCTTTGCACTCTGCGGTTTTAAATTACCAAGATCGGTCATCTATTCTCTTTCGGCATCATTTCTATCATATATCGTTTTTAAGATCCTTCTTCAGGTGCCACTACCCCGAGGAAGCCTTTTTGGGGGTTGAAGTGGTAAGCGATACACTTTCTAGTTTGATTTATGGTTTTTCAATCGCACTGACCCCCGAAAATCTGATTTTGTGTTTGGCGGGAGCTACACTAGGAACCCTAATTGGGGTTTTGCCTGGTCTTGGGCCTGTTGCAGCCATTTCCATACTCCTTCCTTTGACATTCAAGTTACCGCCTGCCGGATCGATAATTATGCTTGCCGGGATATACTACGGGGCCATGTACGGCGGATCCACAACATCAATTCTTCTTAACGTCCCTGGCGAGGCGGCAAGTGTAATCACCTGTCTCGATGGCTACCAAATGGCAAGGGCTGGCCGCGCTGCATCTGCTTTAGCCATAGCCGCAATCGGTTCATTCATAGCCGGAACTTTTGGAATAATAGGGCTTACGCTTATCGCAAAACCCCTTGTGGGTTTAGCCTTAAGATTCGGTCCTTGTGAGTATTTTGCTTTGGTTTTGCTTGGACTCACTTTCGTCGTTTACGTCTCCCACGGCTCTAGGATAAAAGCTTTCATAATGTGTGTTTTTGGACTCATTCTTGGGTGTGTGGGACTCGATCCTATCACATCCGCACAGCGTTTCACCTTTGGCATTCCTTATCTTTTCGAGGGCTTAGGCATAGCACAGGTGGCAATGGGTCTTTTCGGAATAGGAGAAGTTCTCGTAAACATGGAAAGAATTGTAGAACCCGAGCTCGTAAGAACAAAGATCAGAAACCTCTTCCTCACTTACCGGGACTGGTTGGAGGCCAAATGGGCTATTCTTAGGGGCTCATTGGTCGGTTTTATGCTCGGTTTACTACCTGGTGGCGGACCAGTTGTGGCTTCATTTCTGGCATATGGCGTCGAGAAGAGGTTCTCAAAAAGTCCTGAGAAGTTTGGGTCTGGAGCAGTAGAAGGGGTTGCTGCGCCTGAATCTGCAAACAACGCAGCTGCTTCAACTTCTTTTGTCCCTCTTCTAGTGCTAGGTATTCCTCCCAACGTTATGCTTGCGGTCCTTTTTGGAGCTTTCCTCGTACACGGAATAGTTCCCGGTCCGCTTTTACTTAAAGAGAAACCGGACATCTTCTGGGGAGTAATAAGTAGCATGTACATCGGAAATGTGATGTTACTCATACTCAACCTTCCCCTTATCCCGCTTTGGGTTCAAATACTTAAGATATCACCCAGGATTCTTTACCCGCTCATTCTTCTTTTGTGTGTTATAGGGGCGTATAGTATAAATAACAGTGTGTTCGACGTTTACGTCGTTTGCGTCTTTGGGCTCATCGGCTATTTTTTGAGGAAGCTTGAGTTTGAACCTGCTCCATTGGTCTTGTCGATGGTTCTCTCGAAATTATTGGACCTCAACATGCGCCAGATGCTGATTGCGTTTCAGGGCGATTACCTGACCCTTTTTAGGCGACCAATTTCTCTCACCATAATTCTTGTCGTTTTGATCCTTGTGATCTCCGCTTTCAAGAAGAAGCGAAAATAAGGTTTTAGGAGGGAAGTATGAAGATAGATATCTTTAATCACGTCATGCTTCCTAAGTACAAGGAAGCTCTTTACAAATACGCCGATAGGTTTCCTACCGAAAAGGCGGTGCAAGATAAACGTCCTATCCTTACCGACTTTTATGGAAGGATAAAAAAAATGGAAAAGTACGAAGGATACAAACAGGTTATCTCGACGACGATGCCTCCCATCGAAGAGGTAGTTAGCGACCCCGATGAGGCTTTGCGTCTCGCACGTATATGTAACGATGAAATGGCAGAACTAGTAGAGAATTATCCTGACAGATTTGTGGGAGCCATCGCAAATATCCCACTTAACAACATAAGTATCGCTATTGAGGAGACAAAGAGGGCTATAGAAAAGCTTAAATTTAAAGGTATTCAGATCTACACTAGGGTTCTTGGAAAACCACTAAGTTCTGAAGAGCTCTTTCCGCTTTACAAACTTATGGCAGATTATGATCTTCCCATCTGGATACATCCCATGAGAAGCTCTAGTGAGCCCGATTACGCCGTAGAGCAATTCTCTTACCACCAGATATTTTCGATATTTGGATGGCCTTTTGAAACTGCAAAAGCCATGACGAGGCTTGTATTTTCTGGCATATTTGAGCGTCTACCAAACATCAAATTTATAACTCATCATGCCGGTGGTATGATACCTTATCTTTCGAATCGCATAGTTGTCCATTACGACAATGGACTGGAACGGCTCGGACTCAAGTTTTTTCCTGGTTTAAAAAAACATCCGATCGAATACTATAGGATGTTCTATGCGGATACTGCACTGAATGGAAATCCTCTGGCTTTAAGATGCGCCCTTGAGTTCTTTGGCGAAGATCATCTCCTTTTTGGAACTGACATGCCGTACGATGTGGAAAATGGCGATATATCAATCCGTTCCACCATTGAGGCTTTGGAGAGTATGATAGACTCACACTCTGTAAAGGAAAAGGTCTTTTACAAAAACGCCCAAAGGATCCTTAAGTTAAACTAAAAGAACTAAAAAAACTTTTTACTTTGAAAACGGCTTGAGAAAAAATTGAAAAATGTCAAATTCTGTATCGTGCATTTAACCTTCAACGTTGTATAATCGACTCACACGTGAAGATTCTTCTTCACCCAAAAAGTGGCGCCCTCGGCTTTACCCGGATGGTTGTTGCGGAGCCTTAGGGTTTAGAATGTATAGCTGGCGACAATAAAGAGGATGAAATACAGATATTGGATTTGAGGTTCGAAAAAAGACTCCACTCCTTTCTTTCATACTTCCGTCCGGACGTACGCGGGATATAAACCTTTCTTACACCGTAGATCACAATCCTCTCGTAAAGCTTAAAAAAAGGATAAAAGAGATATTACCCAAAACAATGATAGCCGTAGGGGGAGAGCACGCTTCGCTTAATCTTACCACTCTTTCGGACAGTACATGCGACGTAGTTGTGATTGGGGAGGGTGAGAGGACATTTTCTAAATTGATGGTATTCGGAAGGGGCTGATCTCAAGGAGGTTAAGGGACTTGCAATAAGGGAAAACGAAAGATTCTTTTTCAGAGGGGAAGGCTAAAAAAGACGACCTGGACTCCCTTCCAATCCCGAGAAGGGATTTGTGAAGAGACAAAATTATCATCTTGGGTTTCAAAAATCTTTGGCTCTTTTTAAAACATCGAGGGGTTGTTTTCATCGGTGCTCTTTTTTTATGTATGGCAGTTTTACGAAAGACAAGTGAGGATGAAGACTGCCGAGAGGGTCGTTGAAGAACTCAATCGACTCGATGAACCCTGCGTCCTACTTGTGGACAAAAATTTTCTTCGGAGTCCAAAAAGGGCAGAAAGAATAGCTCTTTTAATTAAGAGAATTTGGGATAAAAAAACGTTACACGTTCCAAGCTAGAAGCGACACCATCGCAACTTACGCTGATCTTGTGAAGCTTTGGAAAAAAATATGGCTTAGGGGCGTATTTATTGGGTTCGAAAAAAGAGACGACGAAGAATTATACGCCCGTAATAAAAAGACGAAGGTACGTTTTAACGACATGGTCATTGAGCGTTTAAGAGATCTAAAGATTCAGGTCTGGGCTTCTTTCATAATAGATCCGGCATACGGCAAGGAAGATTTTAGAAAGATCTCTACCTATCTTGTCTCTAGGGGCATAAAGACACCTACTTTTTCTGTCTTCACCCTCCTTCACGGAACAAAGCTTTACGAAGATCTCAAAAGTGAAATAACTTCCTTCGATTTTGATCTTTTCGACATAGCCCACTCTGTTTTGCCAACTAAACTCGATCTCGAAGATTTCTATAAGGAATTCTGTAACCTTTACAAAATTTCCTATTTTAGCCCGTGTCTGATATGGGAAGGCATAAAAGCTTATCTATCGGGAAAATTTAAACTCTCTGAGCTTTTCGGAATGCTGTTTTCGGAAAAAAACTCCAAGACCATAGATACTACCTTAAGGCTCACAGAACTAATTAGCGGTAAATTTTTTTCTTCTTGAAAGTCTCAGCTGGTTTAGGAGTACCGGCAAGAAAAAGAGAAGGGATAGGAGGTCAGTCGTGAGCCTAGGCTCAATTAGGCATATTGAGCTAAAAAATACTAATGCTCTTTCCCAGATAGAGAGATTCGTCAAAAGCCAGCCTATGGTTGACGATGCAAGTAAAGACGTCCCAACAAATGCGGTAAGGCTGATCCACAGTATTTCTAAAAACTTACCCTGCATTAGAAGAGCCGGATTAAAGACGAATATGTAAGGAATTATGAATGCGGCAAGCCCGATCCTACATGCAGTCCAGCCTGTCTTCATGGGGTCACTTTTTGCAATCCCTGCTCCCGCATAGGCTGCAAGTGCGACGGGTGGAGTTATCGCTGATATGATGGCAAAGTAAAAGACAAAAAGGTGGGCTGCAAGCACGTTCACTCCAAGATTTTTGAGGGCCGGTACGGCAAGGATAGCACATATTATGTACGCCGCTGTTGTTGGAAGACCCATACCGAGTATCAAAGAGGCGATCATTGTGAAGATGAGAGTTAAATAAATGTTTCCATGAGCCAAAGAAAGAACCATCCCTGAAAATTTAAGACCCAATCCCGTAAGCGTGACAACTCCAACGACAATCCCTGCGGCGGCACACGCTGCAACAACACTTAACGCCCCTTTGGCCCCGGCCTCTAATGCTCTAACAAATCCCCGAACCCCGAGTCTTGTCTCTTTTTTTACAAAACTCAGTATAATTGCCGATATAATTGCCCAAAAGGCAGCATAAGAAGGAGATGTAAGTCTTACGGCGAGAAAATAAACGAGAACAAACGCAGATATTGCAAGGTATCCCTGACTCTTCAAGGTGTGGCCAAGTTTTGGAACTTCTTCGTCTGTAAGTCCCCTAAGACCCGATCTTTTCGCCTCAAGATGAACCGCTGTAAAAAGTCCTGTGTAGTAAAGTATTGCCGGAATTAGTGCGGCGATACATATGTTGAGATAGCTTATTCCTGTCATCTCTGATATAACGAATGCCGCAGCTCCCATAACGGGAGGCATCAGTTGTCCGCCGCTTGATGCAACAGCTTCAACGGCTCCAGCAAAATGGGGACGATAGCCTGTTTTTTTCATAAGAGGAATCGTGTACGTTCCAGTTCCTACGACATTTGCCACAGCACTTCCAGAAATTGTGCCAAAAAAACCACTAGATATCACCGCAACCTTTGCCGGTCCACCTACGGCCTTGCCTGCTATACTATTGGCGAGATTAATAAAAAAATCTCCCGTCTTTGTAGCCTCTAGAAATGCGCCAAAAATAACGAAAAGTATTACGAACGTTGCTGAAACA
Organism: Thermodesulfobacteriota bacterium; assembly: GCA_025062045.1. Classification (NCBI taxonomy): domain Bacteria; kingdom Pseudomonadati; phylum Thermodesulfobacteriota; species Thermodesulfobacteriota bacterium. The sequence continues at coordinate 84,387 of JANXAF010000003.1, read as the reverse complement.
CCAATCGGTATGCCGTATATCCCCTCTAAGGTGGTATACATATGGGCCGCTATCCTCTCTAAGTCGTATCCCTTGTGGGCTATTGTTGACGGAAGGTATGGACCAAAATAGGCATAGAAGAGAAAAACGAGGGCTACAATCACGAGGGGAAGCCCTATGACCCTTCTTGTCATTTCAAGAACAAGACCGATTGTTAGTAACCCAAAGAAGACATCCCATTTGCTTGGCATTCCTGCCCGATCGATGATAGCGTCCATGTTGACGAGTATGTAGAGTCCCGAAAGAATACTGAGGCCCGAAAGAACAACATCGAGTAACCCTATCTCTTTTCCTTTCAGGGCAGGATAGGTGAGGAAGGCCACAACAAGACCCAAACTTAAATGCACGACCCTTTGTGTCCACGGATCTAAACTTCCAAATCCTCCGGTGTAAAGGTGAAAAAGTGACATTGCAACGGCAAAAAGAACCCCCACTATTTTTGCGAGTTTTGTCATGGCCCCTCTCTTTTTAGGTTACTTTATAACCTTAATCTCCTTGTAGTATCTTAAGGCCCCAGGGTGTATGGGGATCGGGCTCTTTGTAGCCGAAATTTCCGGACTAGTAAATTCAGCAATTTTGTGGGTGTCCACCAACATCTTTTTATTTTCAAAGATTGCCTTCGTGATCCTGTAAACAAGATCCTCTGGCAGATCTTTGTGGCAGACAACTGAATTCCAAACCGCAATCGTGGGCACGTCTTCTGTTTGACCTTTGTAAGTATTTTTTGGAATGACTGTAGCAACATAATAGGGGTAGGATTTTTCTATTATCTCTATCTCTTCTTTCGAGAACGGAATGAATCTGATCTCGTGGGTTGTTGCAAGATCTATGATAGAAGAAGTCGGTGGAGCAACAGACCATATACCAACTTCAATCGTTCCGTCCCTAAGCTGTGTTGTGTTCTCAGCAAAAGAGAGCCTAAAAACCTTCATGTCTTTGTAATGAACCCCTAAGGCGGGAAGAACCTGGCTCGTCTTGAGTTCTGTTCCACTTCCGGGTGCGCCAACAGAGACTTTTTTGCCTTTCAAATCCGAAATTCTGTAAATTGGATATTTCTTTAGTGTCACAATGTGATAGAGATTAGGATACATCTGAAAGACAGTTCTTAAAGAGTCTATCTTTCCATCCGCAAACTTTCCCTCTCCCTTATACGCCTGGTATACTGTGTCGTTCATTGCAAGGCCAAGCTCCGCCTTTTTTAAACCGACAAGCCTCACATTCTCAACTGAAGCGCCCGTTACCTCCGCAGTCGCCGTAACGCCCGGAACGTACTTCGATATAATCTCAGCCATTGTGCCCCCGTAAGGATAGTATACGCCTCCTGTCCCGCCAGTCGCGATTGTGATCTTCGTCTGTGCTAAACCAAGAGACGCCGAAAGCATAAAAGTTAAAATTGTGGCCACAAACACAATTTTTTTCATGGGACCCCTCCTTCATTTTTGTTTCTGTATACAATATATGTGCATAGCCCCTTTGTCAAGGAATTTTTGAACTTGATTCTACTTTTCACTCTTGAACTGCTCCCTCAAAATCCTTTTGGCAATTTTTCCCGACCCAGTTTTGGGCAACTCATCCAAAAAGAAAATCTTTTTAGGCGCTTTGTATCTTGCAAGCCGCTCCTTACAAAAATCTATCAATTCCTGTTCATTCGCGTAAGTTTCTGGCTTAAGTACAACTGCAGCGCAGACTATCTCTCCCCACACCTCGTCTGGCAAACCGAAGACAGCGGCCTCTAACACTTTTGGATTTTCGTAAAGAACCGCCTCCACCTCGGTGGAATAGACATTTTCACCTCCAGTTATTATCATATCCTTTTTTCTATCGACTATGTTTACGTAACCTTCTTTGTCTATTGTGGCCAGATCCCCTGTATAAAGCCATCCGTCTTTTAGTGTTTTCTGTGTCTCCTCTGGTAATTTCCAGTATCCACTCATAACGCTGTCACCTTTTACTATTATTTCTCCGACTTCCTTTCCGTCTGGCTCCACCTCTTTTCCATCATCTCTTACAACTTTAAGATCGATACACAAAAACGGTCTTCCCGTCTTTGCTTTGAATGTGAACTGTTCTTCCGGAGGAAGTTTTTTGAGATGGTCTTTAAGTATCGATACAGTAAGGTAGGGACTTGTCTCGGTCATACCGTAAGTCTGAATGTAGTCACATCCGAAACCTTCCATTATCATTCGCACAAGCTCAGGTGCTATCGGAGCTCCTCCGCTTAACATGACTCTTAAGCTCGAGTAGTCAAACTTTCGAAAATCCGGATGCTTTACGAGAAGGTTCAACATCGTTGGAATCATGTTAGTTATCGTGACCTTTTCTTTTTCGATCGTCTCTAACACTTCTTTCGGATCGAACCTCTTTACCATCACATGGGTTCCTCCAACCCAGGTTACTGCCCATGTGGCCCATGCATCGGCCAGGTGGAACATGGGAGCGACATGTAACCACACATCTTCATCCGTAAGCTTAAGTTCAGCAATAGCAGAAAGGGCGTGAATGTAACAGTTTTTATGGGAGAGCATCACCCCTTTTGGCCTCCCGGTTGTGCCGCTGGTGTAATATATTTGAGCAGTAAGATCGTCTCCCGGTCCCCATTTTTCGTCATAAATTGAAGATTCACCTGAAATGGCCCGTTCGTACGATTGATAGTCATCGCTTGGCGGATCTATCCAAAAAACCGGTACGTTTTTCCCCTCATTACGTATCCAGTCGGAAAGTAAATGTTCAAAATCGAAATGGCTAATGAGTAGAGAGACTTCAGCATCTTTTAGGATGAAGTGCACCTCTTGAGGACTTAGTCTAAAGTTTATGGGAACGAGAAATGCGCCGACGATGGCGCACGAAAAGTACGCTTCAAAGAATCTGTGGCAGTTGTACGAGATGATGGCAACGCTTCTTTTTGGCCCTATTCCATTTTTTCTTAAAAGGTTGCAGAGTCTTAATACCCTTTCTCTAACCTCTCTGTAGGTGAATCTTCCCGAGTGGCAAATCATAGCCTTTTTTGAAGGATAAAGTGTTGCGGACCTTTCTAATAGCTGGCCAAGATGCATATGGCACCCCCATTAGGAAGTTTTTAATATTATGTGACAAGTAAGACACAAGTTAATGTACCCAAATATAACACAGAATGAGAAAAAGTCCGTATGCAAAAAATGCTCCGCGTATCTCTATCTCAATAGACATGTCCGCGTATTTTTCAATTCCGACAGACCTATCTTTGATTTTCAAGCTAAAATTTCTCTCTTCTGTGTTCCTTAAGCGGATGACTTTCCATCCCCTTTTAGTTTCAAAGTTGTCAAGCAGGTAGTATTCTTTTACTCCGTAAGAGTCTGTAATAACCTCTGAAAGTTCTATATAACCTCTTTCAACTCTAAGCACCTCTTTAACCTCTCTTTCGTAGATAGAATTTACGTGTGAAAGTTCTAAAGTGTCTCCGTCTTTCACGGAAGTGTAGTATATTGTCTTTCCCGGCGAAACTCTAACAAGAATGATCTCTGTCTCCAAAAAGAGAAAAAATACGATCGCTGTAAGTTTTAATAGATCTAGAGACCTATTTTGCACCACTTTCCATTTTAGCTGTGTAAGTTTTACGGTTCAAACCCATTTTACATGGCGCATTCTTTCGTTTATTATTTTTAGCCAAAATGATAAAGGGAGGTTCTTTATGAACGTGACAGTTCTCTTCGGAAGTCCAAGAAGGGACGGAAATACCAAAAGGCTTCTAAATCACCTCATAGAGGGTTTAGAAAAGAAAGGACACTCCGTAAGGATTCTTTACCTTAACGATTTAAACATAAGGCCATGTCAGGGTTGTCTTATGTGTCTAGATGAAGGCAACTGCAAAATTAAAGACGATATGAAGGATGTTAGAAAGTATGTATACGATTCTGACATTATAGTCTTTGCTTCACCGGTTTACTGGTTTTCGGTTTCTGCCCAGTTAAAACTCGTAATCGATAGAATGATGGCGTTTATGGACAGGAATTATAATTCCAGGATAAAAGGTAAAAAAGCGATAACTCTAATGACCAGTGGCGGAGATGATAAGGATATGATGGATTCGGCCCTCATCATGTTTAGGAAGACCTTTAATCTTTTGGGAATTGACCACATAGGTCACATAGAAGCAAAAGGTTGCGACGAAAAAAAGGATGCCATAATGCTTGCTAAAAGTGACGTCGATCATCTACTTAAAGCCATATGAACGTGGACGGGCTCTTTTTCTTTACATCCAAAAAGGTAGGGAAGGCGATTTGGGATTATAAAATGATAGACGAAAAAGATAGAGTGTTAGTTGCGGTCTCAGGCGGGAAGGACAGTCTCTGCATGTTAAAGATACTCAAGGAAAGGATAAGGTTCGTTCCTAAAAAGTATGAGATCTTGGCTTGTTTTGTGGATATGGGCTTTGAGTGGATAGACAAGGATTGTCTCGTAAAATATTTTAAGAAGGAATCGATCGATTATGTTATAGCTTCACCCCCAGAAGCTTGGTGGAAAACAAATAAAAATTTCGACTGTTTTTGGTGTAGCTGGAATAGAAGAAAGGCCCTTTTCGATACGGCCAAAAAAGAAAAGTGCACAAAGATAGCCCTCGGACACCATATGGACGATATAGCCGAAACCATGCTTTTAAACCTCTTTTTTAATGGGGAGATATCGACGATGCGACCGTACCAAGAGATGTTCGGCGGTACTTTAGCCATCATTAGGCCGCTTGCTTATGTGGAGGAAAAGTACTTAAAAAAATTGTCCGAGGCTTTAGGCCTGCCAGTTATCGAATCTTTATGTCCGCAAAAAGACACATCCAAAAGAAGAAAGGTGAAAGAGATCATAAAAGAACTCGAAGCGATAAACCCGGACGTTAAGAAGAACATATTTAGGAGTTTAAAACGCGTAAGAACTCAGTACCTCCTGTGAACGGCGAATTAAAGTCTATATCAATTGGGAGCTATAAGATAGTCTTCAAAGGGAGTGTACTTTCGCAATACGAACTTGTAAGACTGGTGGAGAATTATTCAAAGGCTTCTCTTTTTAAAAGGGGAAAAGTGCTATTTATAAAATGCGACGGGAAGGTTCTTGCGTTACGGAAATATGTCCACGGAGGCTTACTAAGGCTCATAACCAGAGACAATTACTTTTCGGAAAAAAGGGCAATCCGAGAGCTGTCAGTCCTCTTTTACCTTAAAGAGAGGGGTTTTATCTGCCCCACTCCTTACTGCGCAATTGTCAAAAGGGGACTTCTCTTTAAAAAGCTTTACCTTATTACGGAACGGATTGAGAATTCCAAACCCTTTTTGGAAGTTTTGAAAGAGACGAGAGGTCTAAGAAGGGCAAGGTACATTTATTCCCTTGCGCGGCTTCTTGCCGAGCTTTATAATCTACGCCTGTTCCACCCTGATTTTCATCTACTGAATATACTTGCTATAGATTCGAAAAAACTTTGCGTTCTCGACTTTGACAGAGCAAAACTAAGAATGAGTAGAAGACCAAACGATTTAGTTAAAATGATACTCAGGCTCCACAGACACGTTAGGGCTTTTGAAAAAAAAGGAGAGTTGTACCTCGAAAAAAAGGAGAAAGTCTTACTTCTCAGGGCATGTGGTCGCATGATCGGTTTCGATCTTTTCCCCTATCTCAAAAAAAACCTCAAGAAGGAGGAGATCTTACAGGATCTCGGGTCTTTTGTGGAATCCTTAGTTTACCGAAATAGGAAATGAAACTAGGTCCTGGCAGGTTTCATAAAAAACTTAGGTATCAAACTTTTTCGCTTCATCGATAAGCATTATTGGAATATCATCGATTATTGGATAAATGAGCTTACAACTTTGGCAAACAAGACCATCTTCCTTTTCTGTAAGAACCACATCTCCTTTACACTTGGGACAGCAAAGGATTTCGAGTAGATCCTTGCTTATTGGCATTACTCCTCCCCTTTTTCAATTTCAACACCTTTTAAGCTCAAAGCTATCTTTTTCGCTTTCTCATCCACGTTTAGAATTCTCACCTTCAGCTTTTCGTCGATTTTAAAAATGTCCGCTGGCTTTTTGCCTTTGACTCCGTCCATCTGTGATACATGCACAAGTCCTTCAACACCCTCCTCAATTTCTACAAAGATTCCAAAATCGACGATGCTCGTAACATATCCCTCCACCACATCTCCAGATTTCAATCTTTCGGAAATGCCCATCCACGGATCGGTGGTTTTTAGCCTTTTTATGCTCAACGAAAACTTCTTCTGCTCTTTATCAACGTTAAGAACGAGGGCCTTAACGGTTTCACCCTTTTTAAACATCTCGGATAGCGGTAATTTTCTTCTTGACCATGATACCTCAGATATGTGTACTAACCCATCTATTCCTTCCTCAAGTCCAACAAATATGCCAAAGTCCGTATAGTTTTTTATTTTTCCCGTGACCACTGTTCCGGGCGGGTATAGAGTCTGTACCACCTCCCACGGATCGTAAAGTTGCTTCATACTCAGAGATATCCTTCTTTTCTCCTTGTCAACATCAAGCACCATAACATCTACAATCTTACCCTTCGAAAGGACCTCTTTTGGATTTTTTAAATTTTTGTCCCAGCTTATCTCACTTACATGTAAAAGACCTTCAACACCTTTTTCAAGCTCCACGAAGGCACCGTAATCCGTTAAGCCGACCACTTTTCCCTGGACCTTGGAACCTTTTTTGTACTTTTCATCTATCTTCTCCCAGGGATCTGGTTTTAGCCTCCTCATACTTAGCTTTACATTTTCGTTTTCCCTATCGAGCTCTATGATTTTCACCCGAATTTCGTCACCGGGGCGGAGATAGTCCCTGGGATGTAAAACTCTTCCCCAGCTTATCTCCTCAGCGGGGAGGAAACCGGATACCCCATCTAAATCAACGAGCGCTCCCTCATCACTTATTTTCCTTACAAGCCCATACATGGCTTCTCCCACTTTAGCGTTTTTCCAGAACTCTCTTCTTTTCCTCTCCGCTTCCTCTATTAGGTATAACTTCCTCGAGACAACAACACCACCTTTTTTGTTATTAACTTTTAGTACCTTGAACTTAGATCTCCTTCCAACAAATGACTCCGGGTTTTTCACAGGCCTTTTATCCGCATGGTTAAGAGGGAGGAAGGCTTTAATCCCTATATCAACGAGAAAACCGCCTTTTACCTGGGAGATAATCTCTCCGTCTACGAACTCTCCCCCTTCCAAAGATCGTCTTATCCTTTCCCATAGCCTCACGTTGTCGGCCTTCTGTTTAGATAAAAGCAGAAGTCCAAACTCTTTCTCTTTCCCCACAATCATTACCTCAAAAGTGTCACCTATAGAGACTTTGGGTTTCCCTTCCCGATCCAGAAACTCACTAAGGGGGACCTTTCCCTCAGATTTCAGTCCCACATCGACTATCACCGAGTCTTCACTTATGGCTATGACTTTTCCCTTAAGGATATTCCCTTCCTGAAGGTTTTTCATTGAAGATTCATAAAGTGCGTTGATCTCCGTGTCTACCTTTTCTTCTCTTCCGATTTCTACTATCTCAGCCATCCTTTCCCCCACACACGTTTTTTATGCGGTAATAGACCCTGTCCATAATAAAATCGGGCGTTGATGTTCCGCCAGTAAGGCCCACAACCCGGACACCTTTAAACCACAGGGGGTCTAAATCTTCCTCGTTCTCCACATGGTACGAACGAGGCCTTACGTTTTTTACAGCTTTGAATAGTTTTTTTGTGTTAGAACTCTCCTTCCCCCCTACGACTATCATAACATCGGCTATTTCGGCTATACTTATTGCCTCTTTCAGCCTTCTTTCCACGGCTTCGCATATTGTATTTACCACCTTTATCTCTTCCGCAGTCTCAAGAAGCCTATCTACGACTTTCTTTAGGACTTCGCGGCTCTGTGTAGTCTGGCTTACAATTCCTATCTTTTTGCCCTTTATCTCTTGCGGATGCTCAATTACAATACCATCATTCCCTACGTAACTCAATATACTTTTGACTTCTTGGTGCTCTCTGTCTCCGACTATTACAACCTTGTATCCGCTCTTTTTCAACTTGCAAGCTTCCTTTCTTACTCTCTTCACAAAAGGGCAGGTAGCATCTATAGCTTTTATTCTTTTGCTCCTTATGTAATCTTCCTCCTCTTTAAGTATCCCGTGAGTTCTAAAGACCACGGTCCCTCGAACCACTTCTTTTACGTCTTCTACAGGAATAACCCCTTTCTCCTCTAAAAGCCGAACCATATCAGGATTGTGAATTATGGGACCGATTGTGTAGATTGGGCCTTCTTTTTTTTCCAGTAATCGGGATACCATGTCAACTGCTCTTCGCACTCCGAAACAGAAACCCGAATTGTTTGCCCTAACTATCTCCATAATCAATCCGGATCCTTCTTAAAAGTTCGTCAACTACTTGCTCTACCGTCATATACGTAGTATCCAAATAGAAGGCACCTGGCGGAATAACAAGGGGAGCTATTTTCCTCTGGCTATCCTCTTTATCCCTTATTTCTATCTCTAGCTTTACAGTTTCAAAGTCTACATCATCTTTTTTTCTCTTTAATTCCAAGAACCTCCGTCTAGCCCTCTCCTCCAAATTAGCGTCGAGAAAAAATTTAAGATCCGCATCTGGAAAGACCACACTTCCCGTATCTCTCCCTTCTATTACTATTCCTCCGTTTTTCCCAGCCTCTCTTTGCAATTCTTTTAGGTACTCTCTAACAGCAGGATTCTTTGAAAGCTTAGATGCGAGCATCGAAATTTCGGGTTCCCGAAGTTCATCTCTGAGTTCCACCCCTTCAAAAAAAACTTTCGTTTCTTTTTCGAACTCGAAATTGAGCCCTAGATCCCTCAAAATATCCTCTATTTTAGCCACTTTCCCTTTCTGCTTATACGCATATGCAACCCCTCTGAACATCGCACCTGTGTCGATGTATTTGTAGTTCAGTTTTTCCGCTAGGATTTTAGCCACAGTGCTTTTCCCAGCTCCCGACGGGCCATCTATGGTGATTATCAGTTTTTTCATCTCAGCTTACAAGCCTCCTGAGTGTACCTAAGAACAACTCGGTCTCTTCTTTCTTTCCTACTGTAACTCGGACGTATTCCGGAAGCCCCATAGGCCCCATCCATCGGACTATAATACCTTGCTCTAAAAGCATTCTGCAAATATTCTCCGCCCCCTTCCCGAATTTTACTAGAACAAAATTCGCCTCACTGGGAACAAACTCGATTCCAATCTCGCGAAGACCATCGTAAAGTATCTCCTTTTGTTTTAAAATAGATTTTACGATCTTCTTAGTATATGAGGCATCCTCCAAAGCAGCTTTAGCCGCTACAAGTGCTAAACTACTTATGCTGAATGGCTGCCTTGCCTTATGGAGAATCTCTATAAACTCCGCATCGCCAATACCATAGCCAACTCTTAATCCTGCAAGTCCATACGCTTTGGAAAAAGTTCGCAGAGTTATAACCGGCACCCGTTCGATGTATTTGGACGAAGTCGGATACTCCTTCGATTCTACGAACTCGTAGTATGCTTCGTCTATCACTAGAAGAATCTCCGGGGGTATCTCCGCTATGAACGACTCAAACTCATCCCTTTTCATTATGGTCCCTGTAGGATTATTGGGATTCGAAAGGAATATGACCCTTACTTTCTCATCCAAGTTTTTTTTTATTTCATCGAGGGAAATGCGAAAATCTCTAAGGGGGACCCTAATTACCTCGTAGCCGTATATATTTGCCGCTATTGCGTAAAAAGCGAAAGTTGGATGGGGTATGATGACTTTGTTTTTACTCTCTTTTTTTGACACCTTCAATACAAGCTCTATGATCTCATTCGATCCACACCCGATTATCACATTCTCAGAAGCCACGTTGAATCTTTTCGCTATCGCCTCTTTTAACTCGTTTTCGCTGGGTGGATACCTGTTAAGATACATAAGAGAGTCTATGAGGGCGGAGATTACGTGCGGAGAAGGTGGATAGGGACTTTCGTTTGCGGAAAGTTGGACGAAGGAACCATTATACCCGTATGCGGAAGCCTTAGGGTAAGAAGGAAGGTTTTTTAGCCTTTCATCAACGCTGAATTTCATCTTCCTTTCCTTCTTTCAATTTCTTTTACAAACTCCCATGCAACTTTTTGCATTTCGTAAAAGTCGTCCTCATCCAACCCCGCACCAACGACGATCTTTTTCGCTAAAGTTTCGTCCACAAGGTCACTCGGGCTATGGGCATCACTTCCAAATATGAGCTTGGCCCCGTACTTTTTTGAAAGCATTGCCACTCTCCCGTTTCCCAAAGAATGTCCTTTCCTTGCGCTTATCTCCAAAAAAACTCCCATTTTTGCAGCAAGTTTCACATCCTCTTCATTTATTAGGCCTGGATGGGCTAGAATGTCACATCCTGCCTCTATAGCGGCTCTATTTGTACCTTCCTCAACCGGTTCGGTGATCGTTTCTCCGTGCACAGTTACATAACATATCCCTTCTTTTCTCACCCTTTCTATTACGTTTTTCAACATGGATGCAGGAACGTGGGTGAGCTCTATTCCCGGAACTATCTTAATTCCCCAGTATTGGCCTTCCGTTATCTTTAGGATGGACTGAGTTATTCTTTCGAAATTCGTTAAGTCAGCGTGATCGGATATCCCAATTACTTTGTACCCTTTTACGTATGCCCTTCGCGCAAGCTCGGACGGCACAAGTTCCCCGTCGCTCAGCAAAGAGTGGGTGTGAAGGTCTATCATGGTTACATTTTGTATTTGCCGAAATCATCTGGAGAAAGGCTTTCTAAGATGTCCTCCCATTCTTTTGAATCGGTAACGACCTTGTCTCCCTTCTTTTCGACATCTGCCCTTTGGGATTTTCTAAGTACTTCCTCATCAACATAAATCGGTGCTTCAACCCGAAGGGCAAGGGCTATCGCATCAGAAGGTCTGGAATCTATAACAAGCCTTCTGCCATTTATGTCCAAGTGGATTAAAGCGTAGTAAGTGTTGTCCCTAAGATCGTTAATCTCTATCTTCACCACCCTTACCCCTAAACTCTCAAGAATGTTTTTCATGAGATCATGAGTCATAGGCCTTGGTGTTGGCAAATGTTCCAAGGCCGTGGCTATACTGCTTGCCTCCAACAATCCTATCCAGATCGGAAGAACATCCCTATCTTCCATGTCCTTTAGAATGACAATGGGCGTGTTGGTGAATGGATCAACCGTTATGCCGGCAACCCTCATTTCTCGTAACATGTTTTCCTCCTATTTTTTACTTTTGGTGCCCTATAAGAACCCCCTTTACCGAATTAGCATAACCTTTTGTCACAAGAACTTCAACCGTCCTTCCTATAAGCCCCATAGGTCCCTCGAAATTTACAATTACATTTGTCCTTGTGCGCCCCGTAAGTTCTGAGCTTGACTTTTTGCTCACCCCTTCTATCAGTACCTCCACCTTTTTTCCCTCGAGCTCCATGTTCCGTTCGAGTGTTATCCTTTTTTGTTCTTTTTGGAGTATGTAGAGTCTTTCCAATGCTTTTTCTCTCGGCACAGGATTGGGTAGAAGAAGTGCCGAAGTATACTTTCTTGGGGAGTAGGCGAACGAGAAGATATTGTGAAATCTAACCCTCCTTACAAGATCCATGGTCTCTTCAAAATCTTCATCCTCTTCTCCAGGAAATCCAACGATGCAATCAGCAGTTATAGCAATTCCCGGACAAACCTTCCTCAGTTTTTCGACTTTCTCAAGGTACTCTTCCTTCGTGTAATTCCTATTCATGAGGGCAAGTATCTTATTTGAACCAGACTGGAAGGGAAGGTGAATATGTTCACAGAGCTTACTTAACGTTCCAAAACAGTTTATAAGATCGTCGGAGAGATCTTTGGGATGAGAAGTCACGAATCTTATTCGTTCAATTCCCTGTATTTCATTAATTCTCTTCAGTAATTCCGGAAATGGGATGTCGTTTGAGCCTCTGTTGTAGGAATTTACATTTTGACCGAGTAAGGTTATCTCTTTTACACCACTTTCGGCGAGCATTCTTATTTCGTCAAGTATTTCTTCGCTTCTTCTACTCTCTTCCCTTCCCCTGGTGTATGGGACAATACAGTAGCTACAGAAGTTATTGCAGCCCTTCATGATCGTAACGTAAGCTTTTATCTTTTTTTGCTCCGTTGCAGGTTTCAGACAGAGCGTTTCGGTTCCGTCCTCAGTGAAGTCCCAATATCTTATGCCTCTCTTTGCCGTCTCTACGGCATCTACTATTTTGTGGATAGAAGAAGGGCCGAGGAAGAAATCCACATATCCCATTCTTTCGACTAATGCTTCCTTTTCTAGTTGAACAATACAACCGGTTGCTCCTATAATCAGGTTTTTTTTCCCTTTTAACCTTCTTAGCCTGCCGAGGTAGCTTAAAAACTTCTCTTCCGCCTTCTTTCTCACACAGCAACTATTTACAATTACGACATCTGCATGCAGAGGATCACTCACTTCTTCAAATCCTCTTCCCTTTAGGAGGGATGCCATCTTTTCAGAATCGTGCTCATTCATTTGGCATCCCATAGTTTCGATGAAGAACTTCAAACTTACCGCCCCCTGACTTTGAATTTCCGTTCCAGTTTTTCCATCTTTTTGACAATTCCTCCATATTCAAGCTCAGAGTATGGCAGCATAGCACAACCCGAGAACCCTTGCATTCTCATCTCCGTTGCCTTTCTAGATACGTTTTGTCTAACCCAGTCCCAGTAAGGATGGTCGAAACAATCTGCCGGCTCCGTCAATTTTCCGTTGTGAACGCAAAATCCTATGGCACAGACACAAGGGGGTCCGTCGAAATATGAAACGCTGGAGTTCATCTTTACCGGCATGAGAGGGCCCGTATGACTTCCCCTCATGAATCCGGCAACGTAGTGTCCGATGCTAAAAGGTGCCAAAAGCTCACCCGTTGCCGGAAAAGGCCCCTGAACTCTAACAAGCATAACTGGGTCGTCCTTTCCTATGTACTTTCCCGCTATATTGTGGAGTCTTGTCGTACTCACGCACGCCCCTATTTCACCAGTCTCTCTGGAATGGATAGATTCGATAACAAACCGCTCGTTGTCCCTCAAAAGAGCTGCTATGTCGTAGAGATCCTCGGGAGCATAAAGTTCTATAATTCTGTCCCCTTCCGTATAGCTCACATCCATTATGGTGAATTTAAACCCCTTCTCCATATTCGGAGAAAGGATGAGACCCGAGTTGTACATTGGGTCCGCAAATGCTAAATAAAGGGGAAGATTGTACGCACCGGGATCCGTTTTATCCGCGGCAAAAAGAACGAAGGGTTCGTTCGGTCTTTCTTCAAACTCCATTTCGCACACGGCAGGACCCATTCCCCTGACATTTCCAGAAAAAGAATCTTTTAAAAGATCCTGTCCCGCCCCGTACAAACCTTGACTTTTTGCGACCTCTGTTCCAGCAACAAACGCATCCCATGCGAGTTTATGGATCTTTTCATTTCCCACGCCCAAACCGTGTGAGAAAAGAATCGCTATGTCATCTCCCGTATACGATACGAAAAAATCGTATATGAGATCCTTACCGTTTTCCGCCACATATTCCCTTACCCTTGTCAAAACCTGACTGCTCGGCCTTAGGTGACCTCCAATGCTTCCAATATCCGCCTTAATCACCGAAAGAGTGACCTTCATAGACACCTCCGGAAAATTTTTTTGACCAAATCTTTCGATCTGCTTGCTGGATAATAGGCGTCAAGTGGTGTGACGGACACGTATCCTTCTTTGACAGCATAGAAGTCTGTTCCTCGCTTAGGTTTTACGTTATTTATACTACCACCTATCCAGTAGTACTTTTTTCCCCTCGGGTCCTCCCTTTCTATAACTTTGTCGTCGTATATTCTCACACCGGGTGATGTGACCATAAACCCTTTAATCTCCCCGTAGGGAAGATTGGGAATGTTGATGTTGAGAAAGATACCCTTTGGAAGCGGATTTTTCATTAACCTTCGGATAATGTCTTCCACAATTTTCGTGGCATCTTCGAATCTGAAACCAAAGTAAGTGTTTATTGAGACTGCGATGGACTGAATCCCTAAAAAGGCACCTTCTCTTGCTGCTGCGACCGTGCCAGAATAGAATATGTCCTGACCAAGGTTAGGACCTCCATTTATTCCTGAGATGACAAGATCAGGTAGTCTTTTAATAACACACTTTACCCCTAAAAGGACGCAATCAGCAGGTGTACCGTTCGTCGAAAAAACGCGATCCTCATGCTTGGTGATCCTTAAAGGTTTATGGAGAGTAATCGAATGGGCAGAACAGGTTCTCTCTCTGTCCGGTGCTACTACGAAAACTTCGTGTTTTGTCGATAGATTTTCTTTGAGGTACTTTATACCTTCTGAATTTATACCGTCGTCGTTTGTAAGGAGGATTAGCAAGATTTCCCCTCAAGCCCGTAAAATGAACAATCGGGGCGACGGGATTTGAACCTGCGACCTCTTGCACCCCAAGCAAGTGCGCTAGACCAGGCTGCGCCACGCCCCGATTTGGTATAAGTTTAATCGATTTTTTTTTCCTTGTCCACACCTATTGGTCTAACAAAATTTGTTCTATACGCAATCCTAAGGATTTTTTACTTGTTATCCGCTTTTCTTGACATCCCCCAAATAAAGGTGTAAAAAGTATGACATTATGACTGTATCACATCTTCTCAACGTTACCCCCATCATTAGAAAGAGAACGTTTGAAGTCGTCTCAGACGAGATTAAGAGGCTCATTTTAGCCGGTGAGCTTAAACCTGGCGATAGGCTTCCGTCAGAATCTGAGCTTGCAAGGAAATTTAACGTTGGAAGACAGACGATAAGAGAGGCCATGAGACTACTTGAGCTTTCAGGCTATATAAAAGTTGAGAAAGGTTTAGGTAAGGGAGCATTTGTTGCCGACACAATAATGAACACATTTTCTAACCTCTTTCTTGAAGCATTTCTTATGAGAAAGATAGATATCCACGATCTCACGGTTGCACGGATTGAGATCGAAAAGATTATGATAAAGCATGTTTTAGAAAATGTTACCGCCGAAGACATTCGAACGCTTGAAGAGAACGTTCGAGTGTCGAAGGAAAAGATAAAGAACAAAATTCAGCCTTTCCACGAAAATATCGAGTTTCACAGACACCTGGCAAGGATCTCCAAGAATTCGGTCTTCATCCTAGTAATAGAACTCATAATGACGGTCGTTTCGGATTTTAGAAGTCAGGTGAAACTTCCCTTTTCTTTTCCTAAAAAGAACGTTGCAGATCACGAAAAGATAGTTCTTGCCTTAAAAAACGGAAAAAAAGAGGAGGTGAAAAGGTTACTGGAAGATCACCTAAGATACGTGGGTGATGTTATGGAGAAAGCGCTTGCAAAAAGCGACTATTTTTCACAAAAAAGAACGTGAAGGGGGTAAACATGAAAGTGACAACTCTTCTTTTTTTAGCCTCTTTCATACTATTTTTCGCCAATCTTTCCTTTTCGACCGATCAGATAAACATTGGAACGAATCCAATAGGTGCGTTCTTCCACACAATCGGTGTTGCCGCAGCAAAAGTCATAAATGAAAAGACTAACCTTAAGGCGATAGTTAAACCGATGTCGGGGCCGGAGGCGTGGATGCCTTATATGGCAAGGGGTGAGATACAACTAGGAGTCATGAACATGTGGGACGCGGAGATGGCAGTTTTAGGCAAGTACGAATGGGAGAAACTTTCTCAGGGAAAGGGCTTTCCGAATTTGAGAATCCTCACGCCCACTGTCCCGAATAAGATCGGAATCGTTGTGCCTAAGGACTCTCCTGTAAGAAAGATAGCCGATCTTAAAGGGAAGAAGGTGGCAGGGAAATACCCTAGGACTTCCATAACACTCCAGACCCTAGCCCTTTTAGCCAACGGAGGGCTCGAGGAAAAAGACGTGATAATGGTCCCTGTCCATTCCCCACCCGATGGGGTAAAAGCGGTAATCGAGGGTAGGGCCGATGCTTCAGGCACAATAACGCTCGGTTCTCCCGTGATCGAGGAACTCAACGCTAAAAAGGGTGCCAGATACTTGCCACTCGATCCCTCACCCCATCTCGTTGAGAGGATGAAAAAGTATTTTCCAGGTTACATGGCAAAGGTTAAGGAAGGACCTGGTACGGTCGGCATAAGCGGGGAACAGTACCTATGGGTCTATGACATCTATCTCGCAACAACGGCTGAGCTCCCTGACAGTGTCGCTTATACAATAGTCAAGGCTCTTTATGAGAACTATAAAGAGTTTGAGCTTGTCCATAAACTCTTAAAAGATTGGGATCAAGACGTTTTCGTCTCTAAGGATATAGTAATCCCTTACCATCCTGGCGTAGTCAAATACTTCAAAGAAAAAGGACTCTGGACAAAAGAGATGGAAGAGATCCAGTCCAGGCTTATCGCTCAGCTAAAAAGGTAAAGGATGGAAAGGGTATCCCGTTTTAGGGATCCGGGGGGGATAGCGAAGATAGTCGGAAACTTAGGCCTATTCCTTATCCCCCTCCTTGCGATAACAGCTATTCTAAACCTCCCTGCATACTTCTCTAAGTCATTCCACATCCACCAATGGGTAGCTTTGATCTACGGACTTACACTCTTTTCAACTTTTATATTCATCCGTCCCTCAAGAAGGATAACCTCAGATAAAGTCCCTTTTTACGATTTCGTCTTTGCATCTGTTTCTCTTTTCTGCTTCTTTTATCTGGGCATCTTCTACGACGAAATAATGATAGAAGTCGGGCTCTTAAAACCCCACAGGATCTTTTTAGGCATACTTGCCATCCTACTTACCCTTGAGGCAATAAGAAGGGTTACGGGATACCCTTTTTTAGTAATTATCGTCTTTTTCATACTGGTCGCCCTTTTTCTTTCCCACCTTCCACTAGGCCTAAAGAGTGTCTCTTGGAAGAATTTGGCCAACTACCTCTACGTTGATCCTCAAGGGATAATTGGGGTTCCTGTTATCGTATCATCCACAGTCGTTCTCGTATTCATTCTATTCGGACAGACCATATCAAAGGTCGGCTTGGGTGAGTTTTTTAACGATGTGGCAACATCGATTTTAGGAAGATTTAGAGGAGGTCAGGCGAAGGTAGCTGTTTTCGCATCTTCCCTTTTCGGCATGATTTCTGGAAGCGCGGTTGCCAACGTTGTAACAACAGGCACATTCACCATACCTCTTATGAAGAAAGCCGGCTACAAGCCTTACTACGCAGGGGCTGTAGAGGCCGTCTCTTCAACAGGCGGCCAGATTATGCCTCCCATTATGGGAGCGTCGGCATTTATCATGGCCACCTTTCTAGGAATTCCATACGCAAAGGTCGCTATCGCCGCCATAATACCCGCTTTACTTTACTATTTTGCCGTTTTCGTTCAAGTAGATCTGGAGGCCGCAAAGTTGGGACTTAAAGGGATGGAGAAAAGTAAAATCCCATCCCTATACCAAACTTTGAAAAAGAATTGGCTTATATCCATCCCATTTCTACTTCTCATATATCTTCTCTTTTTTAAGCAGATGGAGGCTGAATACGCGGGTATCTATACTACAGCATTCGCATTTCTTCTAGGGTGGCTCGTGCTAAAAAGAGTGAGAGCAAAAAGTATCTTCCCCATATTCTCGGAATGTGGAAGATTTTTCCTGGAGATCTGTATAACATGTGCAGGAGCTGGAATTCTTATAGGGATTCTTTCCATTACGGGACTTGCATTTTCGTTCTCAGCTCTTCTAGTTGAACTTGCCGGGAAGAAGATCGTACCTCTACTTCTCCTTACGGCATTTGGAGCAGTGATTCTCGGTATGGGAATGCCCGCAACCGGTTCTTATCTCCTTATGGTAACGCTTGCTGCCCCCGCCCTTATTGAGCTTGGAATACAACCGATTCTTGCCCATTTTTTCGTCTTTTATTTCGCAGTTCTTTCTTTTCTCACCCCACCTGTTTGCCTTGCAGCGTACGCGGCAGCGGCTATAGCAGAGGATGATATGCTCAAAACCGCATACCAGGCGATGAAGCTAGGTATCGTTGCTTACATTGTGCCCTTCATATTCATATTTAAACCGAGTCTAATCCTCATCGGGTCACCTATCGAAATAGTCGAGTCCATAATTTTTGGAGTCATAGGTGTGGTACTTCTCGCTATCGGAGTTGAGGGCTATCTTTTTAGCGAACTAAAATTATGGGTCAGGGCGATTCTATTCCTAAGTGGTCTCACAGTTATGGTGCCGGGAGTAATTTACGATATAGTAGGCCTTTCAATATCGGCCCCCTTTATAATCTACGAATGGATAAAGAGGAGTAAGAGATGAAGATCGATATGTTCTGCCACATCTTGCCAAAAAAATACCTGGATAAGGTCCAAAAGCTCGCGCCCCATGCGAAAGATATGAACAAAAGGGTGCGAAATATTTATGCCCTCTACGAGCTCGAAGACAGATTTAGAATCATGGATAAGTTTGAAAATTACGTTCAGGTTTTGACCCTTGCGGCTCCACCAATCGAAACATTCGGCCCACCGAATGTCACATACGAGCTTGCAAGGATCGCAAATGACTCAATGAAAGAGATCGTAGATAGATACCCCGATAGGTTTTTGGGGTTTGTCGCCTCCCTTCCATTGAATGACATAGACGCTTCACTAAAAGAGGCTCAACGTGCAATAGATGAGCTTGGAGCTTTCGGGATTCAGCTCTTTACCAATGTCCTTGGGAAACCATTGGATAGGCCAGAATTTGAACCCCTATTCAAATACATGGCAGAAATCGAAAGACCCATATGGATACACCCCACGAGGGGTTCTGACTTTCCCGATTATAAGGCGGAAACGAAAAGCCATTACGAGATATGGTTCATATTCGGATGGCCGTATGAGACGAGTGTGTGCATGGCACACTTAGTCTTCTCCAGAATCTTCGAGAAGTACCCCTCCATAAAGATAATAACCCATCACCTGGGCGGGATAGCACCTTACCAGGCTGGAAGGGTTGGACCAGCATGGGACATGCTCGGTTCTAGGACTTCCGGTGAAGACTACGAATCCCTCATAAAATCTATGAAGAAAAGACCGATCGATTACTTTAAAATGTTCTATGCGGACACAGCTCTTTTCGGCGCAAAAGAATCCACAAGGTGTGGAATCCTCTTTTTTGGGGTCGATCATGTACTATTTGGAACCGACATGCCCTTCGACTCACGTCCAAACATACACGAGGAGGACTCTCCTTACATAAGAGAAACTATCCATATAATCGAGACTCTCGACATTCTTACGGAGGAAGACAAGACTGCTATATTTGAGGGAAATGCAAAAAGATTACTGAGACTAAATTAGCCATGATCGGAAACATAAGAGAATACGAATTCGAAACGGACGTTCTCATAGTAGGCGGTGGGCTTGCCGGTAATAATGCGGCGCTTGGCGCACTAGAGAAAAACGTAAAAGTTATAGTGGCAGATAAAGGGACACTCGAAAGATGCGGGGCAACCGCCGGAGGGGTTGACCATTTCATGGCCTATCTCAATACAGGACCGTGGGATACGAGAGAAGCGTACCTAAGTTATGTGGCGAAGATCGCCCGAGGAGCAGTAGATTTGAAGGTACAGGATGCAGTCTTCTGCAAGGAACTTGAGGCGGCACTAGAAAGGATGGAAAAGATAGGATGCACCCTTAAACAGAGTGACGGTAAGTATCTTAGGACCCAGTCCTTAGGACAGCCAGGACCCTATTTCATAAACTTTAACGGTAAGAATCTCAAACCGGCTTTAGCAAAAGAAGCAAGAAGACTTGGGGTCTTTGCCTTAGAGAGATGTATGATGACCGATCTCCTCTATGATGGGGAACGAGTTATAGGCGCAGTTGGCTTTAATATAAGAACGGGGGATTTTTATATAGTTAAAGCGAAGGCGACTATTTTAGCCACAGGATGCACAACAAGGCTCTTCCATAACCCAACAGGGCTCCCTTTTAATACTTGGCAGTGTCCACAAAATACTGGAGCAGCACAAGTTATGGCTTATAAAGTCGGTGCCAAGCTCGCAAACATGGAGTACATGAGGATTACGGTCGTGCCGAAAGGGTTCAGTGCGGCCGGATTGAACGCTCTTATGGGAATGGGTGGAAGGTTGATCAACGCTTACGGCGAGGAATTTATGGCAAAATACCATCCTATGGGGAACAAAGCTCCAAGAAGTATGCTTGTTTATGCGGTCATGAAAGAGATCCAAATGGGAAACGGACCGATTTACATCGACTGTACCCACCTCTCGGAAGCTGATCTAAACCATCTAAAACGGACACTCGGTTACGACAAAGATACCCTTCCTGATTTTTTGGAACAAAAGGGGGTGGATCTCTCTAAAGAACCTTTGGAGGTTATGTATTCGGAAGGTATGCAGGCAGGTCCTTCTGAAGTTTGTGGAAGCGGAATAATGATAGACGAGAGGACATCAAGTTCGATAGAAGGCCTCTTTGCCTGTGGTGACTGTACTGACCAGATGCGATGCGTGCATTTGTGCACAACCGGAGGATATCTTTCCGGCAAAGTGGCGGCTGAATATGCCAAAAACTACTCTCACCCAATAAGAGTCGATAAAAAAGAGATTCAGAGACTAAAAGAAGCAATCTATAGACCGCTATGGGTCACTGGAAATCTAGATCATAAAACAGTGGAAAATGTAATAAGGAGAGTGATGTGGGAATACGCAGGACCCGTAAGAAATGAAAAAAGTTTAAATCTGGCAATAGATAAGCTTCAAAGCTTAAAAGAGGAGGCGCAAGCTCTCAAGGCAAAAGATTTTCACGAGCTTATGAGAGTTCATGAAACAAACCAACTGATAGATATCGGTACGATCATGTGCCATGCTTCGTTGGAAAGGAAAGAAACTAGGTTCGGAATCTTCCATTTCCGTTCTGACTATCCGGAGACAAAGGAAGAGTTTGAGGGGGAAATAGTGATCTTTCAGAAAGATGGGAAAGTTGTAAAAGAGTTTAAAAAGTTAAGCTATGACAAAATTCCTTAAGGATTAGGTGACAACATGCCCCCGAATATAGATATGGATAGATGTTCTGGATGTGGGATGTGCGATAAGATATGTCCTTTGGATGTTATACATTTCGATTCCGAAAAAAATATGCCAATTGTCAAGTATGCCGATGAATGCTGGCACTGTGGGTCCTGTAGACTTGAGTGTCCGATGGGTGCCATAAAGATTTTCTTCCCTGTGGAGATGCTTTACTAGGAGGGTGATTTGTTAATAGATGTCCATAACCATTTATACCCGAAAGAATGGCTTGACTATCTGGAAAGCCACTCTAAAACGATAACGATCAGAAAAAAGGAAGAGAAGATTCTCATCTACTTTAAGGGAACGAGGCTTGCAACAATCGAAAAAAAGGGACATTTGGATGTGGAAGAAAGGATCAAGGATATGGATGAAAAAGGAATAGATGTCAATCTGATGAGTCTTACGACACCGAGTGTAGAGTTACTGCCTAAAAGGGATGGTGTTTTTTGGGCAAAAAAGCTCAATGACTATTTTGCTTCCATATGTCAAAAGAGCAAAGGGAGACTTCATTTTTTGGCGACTCTTCCCATTCAAGACGTTTTAGCATCAGTAAAGGAACTAGAACGGGCAAAGAGGGATCTTGACGCAAAAGGAGTTATTATGTTCTCAAATGTCGCTGGTAAACCGATATACTTCCAGGAATTTTATCCGATATACGAGGCCGCATCGAATTTTGATCTTCCAATCCTTGTTCATCCAGGACCTCCTATTACTACAACAGTTCTAAAAAAGGTCATGATGCCAATCCCCCTTTTTGGATTCATCATGGATACGACTATTGCAGTTGCAGGACTCATACTATTCGGTGTTTTCGACAGGTTTCAAAACCTAAAGGTCATCCATCCTCACCTTGGAGGGGTATTTCCTTATCTGGTGAGAAGAGTGGATGACGCATATGAAACCTACGGAAAGGATTTTAAATTTTCAGCAATGAAAAAACCTTCTATATATTACAAAACGAACGTTTACATCGACACCGTCTCCTTCCACTTGCCCGCGATGAGGTGTGCGATAGAATACATGGGGATCGACCATGTGCTCTTTGGGACCGATTATCCTCATCCAATAGGAGGTGTGGAAAGGGCAATAGAGAGTCTCAAATCTCTAAATCTCTCTACTGAGGAAGGCCAAAAGATCTTCTCCGAAAATGCAAAAACTCTTTTTAAACTATGAGATACGCTCAAAGAGAGATTAAAAGCACCTGTGGTCTTTGCCAGATAGGGTGCGGAATCATCGTTAAAGTTTCGGATTCAAAGGTCGTCGAAGTAAGGGGGGATCCTGATCACCCTCTTAATCGAGGAAAGCTCTGCATAAAGGGGCTAACCTCCATAGATTATCTTTACCATCCAGAAAGGATCACTATACCCTTACGTAAAGAAGGGAAGCTTTGGAAAAAAATATCCTGGGATGAGGCAATAGGAGAAATTGCTGAAAAGTTATTGGAGATAAAGGCTCAATACGGGCCGGAATCTATAGTTTTCATGAGAGGGTCTGCAAAGGGTCTCCACGACGATTACCTTTCCCGTTTTGCCAACGCTTTCGGAAGCCCAAATATCACATCGATGGCACACGTTTGCTTTATTCCGCGCAGGATGGCATCCACATTGACTTACGGTTTTTACGCGATATGTGATCTCGAGTACCCACCCAAGTGCATTGTAGTATGGGCCAATAACGTCTCTGAGACGCTTCATCATGTTTACGAGAGAATAAAAGATGCAAAAAAAAGCGGAGCCTTTCTCATAGTTATCGATCCCATAAAGACTGAGATTGCAAAAATTGCGGATCTATGGGTGAAGATAAGGCCTGGGAGTGATCTTCTTTTGGCCTTAGGCCTCATCTATGTCATTGTCAAAGAGGAAATTTACGATAGAGATTTCGTTGAGAAGTATACTATAGGCTTCGGAGAATTGAAAAACACGTTGGATCCATTCAAACCCGAAGTGGTGGAGAAATTAACTGACGTACCGAAGGATCTCATCTTAAAGATCGCAAAAGCCTACGCAGGACTTAAACCTTCAGTTATTCAATGGGGAAACGGAATAGATCACACAACTCAGAACTTCCAGACGGCAAGAGCGATATGTATCTTGAGGGCTATTTCCGGAAATCTCAATATTCCAGGTGGGGACATATACTACAAGGCTCCATCGATAATCGAAAGGGGTTCTTCCGAACTAACCTTACATAACCTTCTCTCTTTGGAGGAGAGGAAAAGGAGGATCGGTGGAAAAGGCTACATGCTACCCAATCTTTATTATGCGCTGCCTCAGCTTGTAATTGAAGCCATCCTTAAAGAGGACCCCTATCCAATAAAGGGTTTATTCATTCAAGGTGGAAACTTTCTCCTTACTTATCCGAATGCCAAAAAAGTGTACGAAGCTCTAAGAAAGGTTGAACTTCTTGTCGTTTCTGATCATTTTATGACCCCAACTGCCTCTTTAGCGCACTATTTCCTTCCCTCGGCCACTTTCTTTGAATTCGATAGCCTCTCCCTTCCACCGTATTCGCTCCCTGTCCTTTCGGCTCAGAAAAAAGTGGTAAACGTGGGTCTAGCAAAATCGGATTATGAGATTTTAAGAGCACTCTCCATTCCCTGCGGATTCGGAGATCTTTTCTGGAAAACCGAAAAAGAGTGTCTCGACTACATCCTTTCTCCTTTAGGGATAAGGTTTGACGATTTATGCGAGATCGGATACGTAAAGGGTGAGCCAAAACCTAACCATCACATACAAAACGGTTTCCCAACGCCTTCTGGCAAGGTGGAGATATATTCAAAAAGATTGGAAGAATGGGGTTTTCCCCCTTTACCTTCCGTCGATTTGGAAAAGGTTCTTTGTGAAGATAAAGATCCTCAATATCCTCTAATCCTTACGAGTCTTAAGCGCACATATTTTAGACACTCTGGAGGAAAAAATATAGAAGCTTTGAGAAAAAAGTATCCTGAGCCCTGCGTGGAGATCCATCCAGACGTTGCAGAATCTTTCGGTTTAAAAGAGGGTTCTTACGTATACATCGAAACCCGGCAAGGAAGGATACTCCAAAAGGTAAAGATAAATCCGGACATTCACGAAAATACAGTTTTATGCGATTACGGATGGTACTTTCCTGAGGAAAAGGAAGAGACTTTATTCGGATGGGATAGGTCCAATATAAATATCCTAACAGACGATAGCCCCCCGTTTGGAAGGGAGTTCGGGACACCCAACCTTAGGGCGATACCTTGTAGGATAGTACGGCTTGATCCTCAAGAAGGATAGACAAGCTTTACATCAGAGATATTTAGTTCAAGCATCTTTAGAGTCGCTTTAAGTCGCACTAAGTTCCTTTTTACAGCCTCTATTCCTTCCCCAAGCCTCTCGAGTTCTTTGACCGCTTCCTTTATCTCCTGTATCTTTTTATCCATTGCGAAAATGTCGTAATGCTCCATAACAGTCCTCCCTTACTGCTTCCTTAAGTCTTTGAATCTCTTTGCCTTTACATCGTACCTAGGAAGGGAACCGAATGGGTGTACTTCAATTCTGTAACCGAGATTCGTCTTTAGCCTTAGCTGGTCTTTAAGTCTTGAAAGAATATCCTCTCTTTTACTTTCGTATTCGGGCAATATTTCAATTTTTAAGAGTATGTCATCTATGTCGCCCTTTTTAGAGACTATAACCTCATACTCGTTACTCAGCTCCTTAAAACTCCGGACTACCTCTTCGATGGCAGTTGGGGCAAGTAGTACACCTTTTACCTTTGTTATGTCGTCTGCCCTTCCTATTACTCCGCCATCTATTAGTCTAAAAGTTCTGCCACAGGGACAATCGTAGTTTGCCCACCTTATGATATCCTTCGAATCAAAACGGATACAGGGCTTTGCGTATCTGTCGAAAGCCGTCACGATCATCTTTCCGTTCTTCATCGGCTCCTCTACTATCTCACCCGTCTCCACATCCTCAATCTCCACAAGGAAGAAGGCTTCATTTACGTGTAATCCCGTCTGCTCAGTGCACATGTATCCCCACGCACCGATCTCTGTTGCACCCGCATGATCATAAACTTTTGCTCCCCAAGCCTCTTCAATTCTCTTTTTAGTTGCCGGAATGCTCGCACCCGGCTCACCCGCACATGTAATTCTCTTTATTCCCAAAGATCTTGGATCTATACCCATTTTCCTCGCTGTATCTGCCATACCCAGTACGTATGTGGGGGTTGCGGCAAAGGCCGTACATTTAAGCTCCTGCATTTTTAAGATCCTTGCTTCCGTGTCGAGTACCCCACCCGGGACAACTTCACATCCTATCTTTTCTGCAGCATAATGGGCCGCCCAGAAAGCAACGAACACGTTGTAACCAAAGGGAAGAAAGACTCGATCTTCTTCTCTGTAGCCCTGTGCGTAAAGTATGTATGCCCAGCATTCCGACCACCATTCCCAGTCCTGCCAAGTGTCGGCTTGGTAAACAGGGGTTCCTGTCGTTCCGCTCGTCTGCCTGAAAACAACAACTTCTCTTAAAGGAACGGCAAGTATATCTCCATATGGGAATGGCTCTCTCGTTTGAACATCCCTCAACATCCCTTTGTCTATCTTTGGGACTTTTTTTATGTCTTCGTATGACTTTATGTCTTCTGGTTCAATGCCTGCCTCTTTGTAGAGCCTTCTGTAAAAAGGAGAATTGTTGTAAGCCCACTCAAAGATCCTTTTGAACTTCTTTATTTGCAATTCCCTTAGTTTCTCTTTAGGCATAGTCTCTAGAATCGGATTCCAATAGATACTATCTCTTTCTGCCATGACCATACCCTCCGTTTTACATTCGTTATTGAACTAGACCGAAAAAGATCGCGAATGTCAAGAAAATTCTAGGTTAAAGTCTTGACTTATCTTCGTTATTGTCCAACCTTTATAGTTTTCATGGCCCTTTCCATCAAGAGTTCATAACTACTCTTTTTACCTATTACAGGCTCTGCTTTTTTCTTACTCCAGACAGACTCGGCCCGGGCCTGGAGTATAAAAACGTTCTTCGGAAATTCAAAGTCTTTATCCACAGCCCACTCTATATCCATGGGAGTCTTGTAGTGGTTTTCTATAAGTTTTGCGAGTCTTACAAGTTCCATTATCTCCTTTTCCTCTAAACAGCATCTACTTTTATCTTCCTCTGGTACTTCCTTGTATGATGGTCGTTTTAGTTCCGGGTCGTAAACGTACTTCACCGTTTTTAAGGAGACTTTCCGCTCGTTAATTTCGAGCAATATTTTGTCTATCACGAATCTGTCGGGTGTCACATTTCCGGATACGACCCCTTCCCCTATTCCCCAAGCACCTTCTATCACGATTTTGGATACGTCTCCATCTACGGGGTTCAATGTAAACATAACACCGGCGCACTTTGCATTTACCATCCTCTGGATAATAGGCGCGATTATTGCCCTTTCGTGTTCTATCCCTTTTCTATACCGCGCTGCCGTTGCCCTGGACGTAAAAACCGAAGCCCAACATTTCTTTACGTAGTCCATAATTGCTTGAGTTCCTTTTACGTAGTGGTACGTGTCCATGAGTCCCGGAAATGAGGATATGTCACTATCCTTTATGGCAACCGACGAACGCACAGCCACATAAGGTTCGTCCTTTCCTAAACTTTCGTACCCTTCCACTATTTCATCCGCAATTTCATCTGGCATATCCGCGTTTTCAATTAGCGAACGGATCTCTTCCGTTTTTCTATCAAGATCTGATATGTCGTCGTAGTTTATCGTTTTTGCGATCTCAAATACTCTCTTTTCGAGGTTGTTTTTTCTAAGATGATGGAAAAAAGCGTCCGCGGTGACGCAAAAACCATACGGAACATTAAGTCCTATACTTGTTAGCTCCCCTAGATGCGAAGCCTTTCCACCGCAAATTTGGAACATGTCCTTTCTTATCTCATGGAATCCTTTGGTGAATTTTCCCATAATAGATCCCCCCAATCGACGACAGGGGCCGAAAAGGCCCCCGAATTTATGCGGCCCTTTTTATAATTGTCACAACACCTGTATCTCCATCCACCCTTATTATGTCTCCCGTCTTTATCACCTGGGTTGCAATTCCAGTCCCAGTGACTGAAGGAAGCCCGTATTCTCTTGCCACGATTGCCGCGTGGCATGTAACCCCTCCAATGTCCGTAACAGCCGCTTTTATCTTCGTAAAGACAGGAGCCCAAGATGGATTGGTTGACGGACAAACTAGTATCTCTCCCTCCTGGAGCGTGACTATCTCCTCTATGGTCTTTACGACCCTTGCCGGACCTTCTACCTGGCCTTTGGAGGAAGCGAAACCTTTTATCTCCACCACCTCTTCCGGTTTTATTGACACACCTTTTAACCACTCTTCGACCTTTTCAGTCGTTATACCCCAGAGCATAACAGTAAAGGGCTCCGCAACTTCTTTCGGAGGTACTCCTAAAGCGGGAGAAGGTGTCCATTTTGCGGCAGCCTCCAGTATCTTTCTTCTCTTCTCTGCCTTCTCAGCCCATTTAAGCGTGGGTACCCCCTCTCCAAGTGCCCAGGCGGTGCATACGTCTTCTATGAGAGTCGGGATTTCGAGCCTGTTGAACATGAATATGTCATCTTCGTGCTTGAGAGCACCGGCTTTAACGAGAACCCTTCCGACTTCTCTTGCCTTTTCGAACCATATTGTGTGGAGCCAGTTCTCAACCCAGAATATGTGGCCTTCGGCGAATCTGTACAAGGTTAGACAATCGCGGTAGGCACTCTCAAAGCTTTCTCTGTCTTCATCAGTCTTTATGAGCCTTTTATACTCGCTCACAATCTTTTCTCTCGCTTCCGCAATCTCGCTAAGTGACCTTTCAATCTTTTCTCCCCTATCCAACCTTTCGAGATAACTCTTTAAGTATCCGAAAGGTATATCAAGATTATTTATCCAGCTTCCCTCGTAATGGTACCACCCACTTCCGCAGCTCACATAGAACCATGGATCCTTTGAGTCCTCAAGTTCGTCGAGCCATCTTCTTCCAACCTCAAATGTCTTGAGTTCCTCCATCTTCTCTTTTGCGGGCTTATCCTTTTTGAGTATCTCCGCAACTTTCGGTTCGGCATGGGCTCTCCTTGCGAGTCTGCAGAGTTCTTCTTCTGGTTTAAACATGTAAGCCTCAACTCCTGCTATCATTTTCCCTATCGCACTTTCGCTTATTCCCGGAAATAGCTTCCTTGCGAGGTCATAAAACATAAGATAGTAAAGGTAACAAAGGTTTAAAAGATTGAAGTGGTACTGCCACCCCTTGTACAAAAGGTCAACCATTCTGTCGAAGGCTTCTATAAGTTCGTACGCCTGAGTGTAACCTCTGTAGTCGTTGGGATAAACCTCTTCCCGGGAAAGATACTTCGGTAATAGCTCCGGTACCTTAATGTTTCGTAATTCTTCTCCCAGGGCTCTGAACCTTTTCAGCCACTCATCCCATAGTTCATCATAGTGCTCAACAGGGTAATGGGCCCTCTCTTTGAAAAAGACCGCCTTTTCGGCAACTATTTCCTCAGGTGGCGGCTCAACTGCACAGATGTACTGGTAGCACCCAACTATTCTGTGGGCTACGCCTTGGGCAGGAGGAATACAGAAAACTCTTGTAGTGTGCTGGGAGAGTGAGATCTGCCAAGCTTGCTGGAATATGTGATCGAGTGGTGGCATCGGGTTCGGAGCATGTATCTTGTCCAAATACCAGAATTGTCTTTTTTCCCACTCCTCTCTTTCTTTTCCGAAGAGGAAGTGGGGCGGGTACATCTCCTCCCAGCCGGAGAGTTCTTCTGGTATCTCTTTTAAATATTCGTGTGGGTCAGGAAATTTCGTGGTATGTCTCATAGTTCCCCCCTTTATTTGAATATAGGCCTTCCTATCGGTAAGATAGGTTTTTCAAAATGCTCGGCAAGAAGAAGAGCCGAAGAAGCATAGATGCAAAAAGCAGAAAATAAAATAAGGAGCCAGCCTCCGATAATTCCAGCAATCTGGGAACCCGTCCATGCGTTGATGCTCAAAAAGAGGAATGCCACTCCCACTTCAGCTATTCCAAGAAGTAAAAACCAGCTTGCCCTTCCGAAACCGATGGCAAAAACCTCAGTTATTATAAAAAGCACGAACCAAAACACTCCCAAGAGTTCCGGGGTAAAAGCACCCGCTTTCGGAGCCATAAACACGATCTCGTAAAGGGTAAAGGCAGCCCCCATCGTTATCACTGTGCCGAAAAGAGCACAGATGGTACCTAGAAGGATTTCATTTCTTCTGAATAGGATTATGCCTCCTATTAGCTGTGGAATTACGCAGGAAAGTAGAATCCCAATTATAAGTGGTACGCTAGATTCAGGCACAAGTCCAGCAAAAACAAAACCTGCACAGGCCGTAAGAACAGCCACGGACTGGATAGCCCATGGCGCAGGATTAGCCCAATCTTTCTGTCCCATAATTTACCCCCCCTTATGGCTTACTCTACAGTGTAGCTATTGTTATCTTTGTGAAAAAAGAGAAAAAAGGTCAAATCACATTATCTTATTGATTATAATGAAAACTTATCGTCCTTCACGAACAAAGAAGGGATTTCGATTTGAGCTCCTCTATATGGTTTACAAATCTTTCTATTGCGTGGTTTGTCCTATTCGATTTTAAAAAAACTATTGAAACCTCAAGGTACAGGGGCTCTTCAATCTTTATGACGTTCATGTGTTTCTTCTCTTCCTCAGAAATGGCTCTATTTATGAGAATTGAAATCCCTCTTCCCTCCATCACCCATTCCTTTATAAACTCAGTACTTTTTACCTCGAATACTATGGAAGGTTTGATCCGCAGAGATTCAAAGGCCTGAAGAACGACCTTTCTTGTGGCAGATCCTTCCTCCCTCATAATGAGCGGAAATTTTGCGATCTCTTTTAAAGAGACCGTTTCATACGCACTGAGCGGATGTGCCTTGTCTGTAATGAGAACCAGTTCCTCTCGCACAAGTGGTACCACTTCTATCCTTTTGGATCTTTTAGCATTGGCCAAGATTGCACAGTCAACTTCACCTTTTAAAACTTTTCCTAACATCTCTTGGGTATTGGCTAGATCCAACTTTATGGTGACATTAGGGTAGTTCCTTATAAAGCTACCTAGGAGCGTGGGTATCAAAACTTTTGAATATACAGTAGTTATGGCGATCCTTAAAACCACACTCTCTTCTTTTTTTACATTCCTTATGTACCTTTCCAGTTCTTCTGCGAGGCTATCGATCCTTTCCGCATACTTAAAAACGGTTTTTCCCTCACCCGTCAAATGTATACCGTTTTTACCTCTCACTATGAGCTTTTTTCCTATCTGAGCTTCCAACTGCTTTACGTGATTAGAAACACCCGGCTGTGTCATAAAAAGCGCTTCCGCTGCCTTAGAGAAGCTACCAAATTTTGCGACAGCGCAGAAGACGAGAAGGGAGTTGAGGGAGAAAGAGAGCATAACCTTTAGTTATATATCATAAGGATAACTGAATTGACAATCACGGTTATTCCACTGATAATTGATAACAAAAAGGGGGGGTTAAGCTATGGACCTTAGATACTTCATCCAGAAATGGGAAAAAGAAGGCCAATTAAGAAGGATAAAGGCTCCTGTTGATTGGAACCTCGAACTCTCCCACGTGGCTAAACTCGTTGAAGAAAGAAACGGTCCATCCTTGCTTTTCGAAAACGTAAAGGGCTATTCGAGCCCGGTAATAACTGGATTGTATGCCACAGTAAGGAGACTCTCGGACATAATGGGAAAACCTGGAACTGCCTCTTTAGTTGAGCTTACGAGGGAATGGATGAAGACGCTCACCCAGCCAAAAGCACAACTTGAGTCAAAAGAGGTATCAACGGGGCCGATATTTGAAAATGTAAAAGACGGGGATAAGGCCAGTGTTCTAGATTTTCCGGTCCCCAAATACTACGAAAAGGATGGACATCGCTATTTTGGAACTGCCGTCTATATGGTTAGTCAGGATCCAGAAACTGGCAGAATAAATCTCGGTACCTTTAGGATGGGTGTCCATGACGAAAGACACTTAGGCGTCCAGATCCTTAAAGGAAAGACGACAGACAGGATACTTCAAAGATACGCAAAGGCAAGAAAGAAGATGCCAGTATGTGTCGTTATGGGGGGGGATCCGTTGCTAATGATAGCAAGCGCCGCTACTTTGCCCGGTGTCAAAAGCGCGTACGACGCAGTAAGCACACTGAGGGGAGAACCGCTGAATCTAGTTAAAGGTGAACTTACAGGATTGCCATTTCCTGCAGATGCGGAGATAGCAATAGAAGGGGAGATAGATCCCAGTGTGATGAAGGAAGAAGGGCCATTTGGCGAGTATACGGGATATTACACTGAAGAACTCTTCAAGCCCCTTCCCAAACCTGTAATAGAGATTAAGAGGATATACTTTAGAACAAACCCCATACTTGTTGCAACTACAGTCGGTAGACCGGTTGGTGACCAACACATGCTTTACGCCTTCGCCAGGAATGCCGCCCTTTGGACTGAGCTTGAAAGCATGAAGATACCCGGGATCCAGTCTGTCTACACTCTTCCCGAGGCGGCGGGCAGATTCTGGGTCATCGTCTCTGTAAGACAGATGTATCCAGGTCATGCCGAGCAGGTAGCCCATGCCGTCATAGCTTCCAATACAGGAATGTATGGAGTGAAGGGTGTGATAGTAGTTGATGATGATATTGAGGCCGATGACCTTCCAAGGGTGTGGTGGGCATTGGGGGTACGTTATAATCCGCTGCGGGGGACACAGATAATACAGAGGGGGAGGTCCACTCCACTTGATCCGTCATTGGGGCCTGAAGATAACAAGTTTAT
The DNA here is from genome assembly GCA_025062045.1 of Thermodesulfobacteriota bacterium. Classification (NCBI taxonomy): domain Bacteria; kingdom Pseudomonadati; phylum Thermodesulfobacteriota; species Thermodesulfobacteriota bacterium. Next base: position 52,431 of record JANXAF010000003.1, on the reverse strand, counting down.
CACTCCCCGTATTCTTATAAATGCAACGATTCCTTACGAGTGGACCCAGAAGCCTGTGGAAGTGAGACTTAATGAGGAGGTTTTAAAGAATGTAAAATCCCGTTGGGATGAGCTCGGTCTAAGTGATATTTAAAGGGGGGCATCATGAGACACGAAAAAAACCTAAAAGAAGCCGAAGAGAGGGCAAAAAGGGTAAGAGTCTTCGTCCACGATATCCACGGTGTGCTAACCACCGATTCTGTCTATTGTGACCAAGAAGGACAAAGGAGATACGATTTCTGGCACATGGACGGATTCGGTGATCTTTCCCTTTCGGCAAATGGGATTATTCCTATCTTTCTCGATAGCACTTCAATCGATAACGAAGGCTTACACAGGGCAAAAGAGTTGAAACTTGAAAAATACTATTACAAGGTAACCCCAAAGGAGAAAATGGCAAAGTTGGAAGAACTAAAGAAGGAATTCGGTGTTCTGGACGAAGAGATAGGTTATTTGGGATACGAGCTATTCGACATACCCTTTATGAAAAAAGTTGGATTTCCTGTGGCCACTAGTGACGCGGCAGATGAGGTAAAAGAGCTGGCAGTCTACGTAACATCTGTTCCTGGCGGAAGGGGCGCTATGAGAGAAATATGCGAGTTCATTTTAAGAGCAAAAGGGATATGGGATGAATGGGTCGATAAAGTGACAAAGATGGGTTACAAATAGGGGGTCGCTATGAAGTTAAGAGAAAATGCAAAAGTAAAAGAAGGAGCGATAGAGAAGGCAAAAAAAGTCACTTTCGTGGTCATCGACATTCACGGAGTCTTAACCGACAACACCCTATATTACACTCCCGAAGGTATAAAATCTGAGCGATTCTCTCTAAGGGATAGAATCGGTTTTAAGCTGCTTCATGAAGCGGGAATCCGTACCGCATTCCTCACAAGTAAGATATCCCGTGCAGATCAGGCCGTCTCAAAGATCTACGGAGTTCCAGAGGAATTTTTGTGGGGAAGTTCACAGAAGATGGCTCTTACAACCGAGATGCAAAATAAATACGGCTTCAGAGATGAAGAGATGTGTTATATAGGGGACGAGATGATAGACCTTGGAATGATGAGAAGGGCTGGATTCTCCGTTGCTCCTCAAGACGCTTCAAAGGAAGCAAAAGAGATAGCCGATCTGGTTACAGAGGCAAAGGGCGGCCAAGGTGTAGTAAGGGAGGTTGCGGAATTTATACTTAGGGCACAGGGAAAATGGGATGAGGTTTTAAACAGTTTGAGTTTGTAAATTCAGAAGAGGGGGGAACGTATGGCTTACAAGTATTTTATCGATAACAGAGAATATGTAGAGGCACTTAGAAAGTCGGGTGATCTCGTCGACATCCACGAGGAGGTAGACTGGGATTTGGAACTTGGTGCGATAGTCCGAAGGACCTGTGAAAAAAAGGGCCCGGCTCCTTATTTTCACAAGATTAAAGACTATCCTGGGTTTTCTGCCTTCGGAGCTCCAATTGCGACATGGAGAAGATTGGCTGTAGTCCTTGGTCTTCCACCCGAGACACCCATATCTGGAATTGTGGACGAGTGGAGGAGGAGAACATCCGGGCCTTGTCATAAGCCCGAGATTGTAGACAAAAAGGATGCTCCTTGCAAAGAGATAATATTGGATGGAGATGATATAAGCCTATTTGATTTGCCTGCCCCTATGGTTCACGACGGCGATGGGGGACGATACATAGGCACTTGGCATTTTATTGTGGCAAAAGATGAAGAGACGGGATTTGTAAACTGGGGTATGTATAGGCAGATGATATTCGATGAAAAGACGATGGTTGGACCTGTCCTTCCTTTTTCCGACATGGGGAAGATCTTCTACACAAAGTACGAAGCCAAAGGAAAGCCTATGCCTTTTGCCACAGTTATTGGGCCCGATCCTTTGTCTGCTTTGGCGAGTTTAGCTCCTACTCCTTTGCCTGAGGCGGAATTCACAGGGCAGCTTATGGGCGAGCCAGTAAAGCTCGTCAAGTGTGAAACTAACGATCTTTACGTTCCTGCAACTGCCGAGATAGTGATAGAGGGCGAGGTTTTACCAAACGCTAGACTTGAAGAGGCGCCATTCGGCGAATATACCGGGTATAGAACGAGCCCAAGGGACAAAAGGTGCGTTTACAGAGTCAAATGTATTACAATGAGAAAAAACGCGATTATGACCGTTTCAAACATGGGAGTTCCGGTAGACGAAGGACAGCTACTTAGATCTTTCACACTCGCGATGGACATGGAACTTCTTCTCAAAAGCCAGGGACTGCCCATAACTGGTGTTTATATGTGGCCAGAATCGACCCATCACCTTCTAGTTGTGGGCGTAAAGCCTGTTTATTCTGGAATAGCTCAACAGGTTGCATCCCTCGTTCTTGGAAGCAAAGCGGCCGCCTGGTTTCACATTGTTGTCGTTGTGGACGACACTACGGACATATACAGCTTAGAAGAAGTCATCCATTCCATATGCACCAAGTGGCATCCGGTAAGGGGAACAATACTTATGCCTTTTGGTGCCGGAACCCCACTTAACCCCTTTGCTAGTCCGGAAGAACGCTTTTCTCAGAAGTCTCCTAAGGTTGTGCTTGATTGCACCTTTCCTTTGGAGTGGCCAAAAGCTTTCCTTCCGACAAAGGTAAGCTTCAGAGAAGTTTATCCCAAAGATGTACAAGAGAAGGTTATAAAAAATTGGAAGGACTATGGATTCAAAGATTAGGAGGGAAATATGGGTAAAGTCTACGACACTTTCATAACAAAGGACTTTGAAGAACTCAAAGAGGACGAGGAAATAACGGGCGTTTTAAGAGATCTAAGCCCTGGAAAAACCAAATACAAAGGCATATACGCTAAATTTCGGATATCCAAAGATCCAGCTAAATACCCTAACACTTTGTGGGTAAGGCTTGGGAGAGGGCAGCTTGTGGACAAACCGTGTTCGGTAATGATACTTGAAGAAGTGAAACCCTTCTGATGGAAAAAGGAATTATTCGATCGCTTCGTGAGTATCTCGATCTGCTAAAAAGAGAAAACCTTCTTATCTCGATCCGAGATAAGGTCAAAAAGGAGGCTTTGCCAGAAATCATACAAAGACTATCGAGGACTGGCAAAGCCCTACTTTTTGAAAGTTTGGACGGTTACGATTGTCGAGTTGTTGCTAACCTTGTACCCTCGCAGAAGGTTTTCAATCTTCTCTTTCCAGGAGAAAATGATCCTTACTCTGCCTTTGTAGAAAGAAGTTCTGGGATTTTAAAAAAGACCTTCGTTCAAGAAAGAGGCGATTACATATCTATCAATGTGACCGAAAATGACGATGTCCTTACGACAATACCGATTCTGAAACACTATGAAAGTGATTCGGCGCCTTACATAACTACAGCTATTGTATCCTCCTATGATCCTGAAACGAAGGTCGTTGGGCGAGGGATCCACAGGATGGAGTATAGAGGAAAAAATAGGTTCGGTATCTCCCTTGTCAACCCTCCCCTTGCCGATATCAAGGAAAAATACAAGCTCGAGAATAAAAAAATGCCCGTTTCCGTATCTATTGGTGTGGATCCTCTAACTTTTATGGCTATGGCTCTTAAGATCCCTAACAACGTGGACAAAATTGAAGTTGCAGGCTCCCTTCGAGGGGAAAGCATAGCAGTTATTAGGTCCTTCGACTCTGATATAGATGTGCCGTACGGAACGGAGTTTATACTTGAAGGGGTAATACACCTGGAGGAGGAAGAAAAAGACGGCCCTCTAGGAGAGATAAGTGGGTACTATATGACGATTGAAAGGACACCTACTGTCCATATAAATAGGATTTCGTACAGGAAAGACCCCATATATCACGCGTTACTTCCCACAAGCTTGGAAGCTGATATGTACCTTACATTTGTGAGTAAGGCCCACATGGAAGGAAACGTAAAAAGACTATTTCCCTTTGTACATGAGATCGTTTTTCTCGAAAGGACTTTTGGCTCATCGATAGTCATAACCACAAGCCCTACGGAGAGGAAGAGGATAAATAACCTTTTACACTTCGTCCTTTCTTTTCCCATGATAAAAAAAGCTGTTATTGTAGATAGCGATGTCGATCCTTACGATTTGCAGGAGATTGAGTGGGCAATTGTTACCAGATGTTTTGCCAAAGATGATCTCATCCTGCTTTTTTCTATGCAGGGTCAACCAATAGATCCTGAGGCAAAAATAATGGGAGGCGTAACGAAAATTGGAATAAATGCTACAACTTACGGGAAGGAAATGGAGGGAAGGGCTGTTGTAAAGAAAGGGGAAAAGGAACTCGTAGAAAGTATAGTGAAAAAATATGGCTCATGAAAAAAAGAAGATTATACTAGGAATAACCGGTGCAACCGGGGTTGTATACGGGATAAGGACACTAGAAATCCTCCATAAAAAGGGGCAAGAGGTTCACTTAATCATAACTGATGCAGGAATAAAAAACATCGAAATAGAGACGCCATTCAAGCTTGAGGACGTAAAAGCCATGGCCCAAAGGGTTTACGATATAGATGATCTTACAGCCCCGATTGCCAGTGGTTCATGCATAATGGATGGGATGATAGTGATACCATGCACCATTAAGACACTTTCGGCAATAGCTAACTCCTTCAATCACAATCTCTTAGTCAGGGCCGCAGATGTCACCCTCAAAGAGAGAAGAAGGCTCGTTCTTGTTGTGAGAGAAACCCCTCTACATGAAGGACACTTGAGACTTATGCTCAGGGTGACTCGGATGGGTGGAATTATTATGCCTCCTGTCCCCTCATTCTACCATAAACCTAAATCAATAGAGGACATCATCGACCAGACCGTTGGTAAGGTTCTAGATATGTTCGGCATAGATGCCCGCCTCTTTGAAAGATGGGGGAACCATAAAAGGTGACAAAAGATACGTCAGAAAGGAAGTCAGAACACGTAGAGATAGCTCTAAAAGAAGATGTGGAATTTAGACATTCTGTTTGGGAGGATATAGAGATCTTACATGAATGCCTTCCTGAATTAGATTTGAGAGAGGTTGATCCTTCAGTATCGTTCCTCAAATGGCACTTTAAATACCCTTTTATAATTTCGGCACTCACAGGAGGCTGGAGCGGAGCTGAAGAAATAAACAGAGTCTTAGCTCTCGTGGCAAAACACTTCTCCATAGGACTCGAAACGGGAAGTTTAAGACCGCTTCTCGAGTCAGACGAGTACGAGAAAACATACAGAATCCCGAAGCTTATATCACCTGACGTACCTTTATTTCTCAACATCGGTGCAGTTCAGGTAACGACTGAAAATCCAGCGAGAATAAAAAGGATCGTGGAAAAGATGGAGGCGGATGCCCTTGTCGTCCATCTCAACTTCCTACAGGAAGCAGTTATGATAGAAGGAGAGCCCTTCGCTAAAGGCTGCTTTTCTGCTATTGAAAGACTTATCAGTGTTCTTCCTGTCCCAGTAATCGTAAAGGAAACGGGTTCGGGAATCTCTAAAGAAACGGCTGCTAAACTTAAAAGTATAGGTGTTTCGGCGATAGACGTTGGGGGTAAGGGTGGCACAAGTATGGCTTTAATAGAAAAAAAGAGGGCCGAACTTAGAAACAATAAAACGTATCAAAGACTCTGCCAAACTTTCGCCTTCTGGGGAATCCCAACGCCCATCTCCATAATTGAAGTGAAAGATTTAGGCATTCCAATAATAGGCAGTGGAGGCATAAGAACAGGGCTTGATGCAGCAAAAGCCATAGCACTTGGGGCCGATTTGGTGGGGATGGCAAGACCTCTTCTACTATCTGCCGTAAATGGTGTGGAGCAAACTATCGAATTTCTAGAAAATTTTTTTCTTGAGCTAAAAGTGGCCATGTTTCTTACCGGTTCAAAGACGTGCGCTGATTTAAAAGAAAAAAAACTCATAATCACTGGAAGGACAAGGGAATGGCTGTTAAAAGTTAAAATTTAAGTTTTTTCTGGTTTAGAGTTGCTAGAGTAATAAAAAAGTAGCTTTCTGTAATAGCCCATTTGTTTAAAAAACCTTACTCTTTTAGCTTTTCCAAATAGAGTTTTTCGTAGTACTCTAGGCAATCCGGATTTATGAGGGTCTGTCTATTAGTAATGGGTCTTCCGTTCACTATGTTATGGACAACGCTTTCTACTTTTTTCATGTTAACAGTGTAGGGGATCTCAGGAACCTCAAGTATCATTTCAGGCACATGTCTTGCGGAAGCTCGCAATTTAAGTTCATTTTTTATTTTTGCTTTCAATTCGTCCGTCAATTCGTATCCTCTTTTTAGCTTTACAAAAAGGATTATCCTTTGGTCTCCCTTGAAAGACTGCCCCACAACTAGACTATCCTCTATTTCTTCTATCCTTTCAACCACATTGTAGATTTCGGCAGGCCCAATCCTAACCCCCTTCGGTTTAAGAACAAAATCCGACCTTCCAAGCCCTATAAAAGTTCCGGTTTCGCTTTTTTGAACCGCAAAATCACCATGTCTCCACACATTGGGAAAAAGGGAAAAGTAAGTTTCTTTGTATTTCTTTTTCGTGTCATCTCCCCAAAAATAGAGGGGTGTTGACGGGAATGGTTTTTCCACAACAAGCTCTCCTGGTTCGTCAAGAACAGGTCTTCCCTTTTCATCATAAACTTTCACAGCGAATCCTAAAGCTCCGGAGGGCATCTCCCCTTTGTAGACCGGCTGAATTGGACTCCCTTCTATAATCCCACATTGAACATCAGTTCCCCCAAGGCCGGACAATAGACAAACATCCTCCTTAATCGAGCTATAAACATACTCGAATCCTTCTTGAGGCAAAGGAGCTGCGGTCTGGAATATAGTCTTTAAACTAGAAAGATCGTACCTACTTTTTGGTCTCACTCCACTCCGCATAAGGGAAAGGATAAATGCCGCACCACATCCAAGACAGGTGATCTTTTCCTCCATAATGAGCCTAAAGATAACGTCAAAGTCAGGGTAGAAGGGATTTCCATCGTAAAGAACGATGTTACAGCCTGTAGCAAGAGAGCTTATTTTTAGGTTCCAGACCATCCATGTGGGACTGGAAAGGAAAAGGACTTTGTCGTCCCTTTTTATGTCAAAATGAAGAATGTGGGTCTTAAGATGGGCAATGAGAGAACCAGAAAGGCTGTGAACTATGCACTTTGGCTTTCCAGTGACACCCGATGAGAAAAGTATTATGTGCGGATGATCAGAGGGAAGCTGTTCAAAATCTGTCTCTTCTGCTTTGCCTTCTACGAATTCGTCGTATAAAATTGCGTTATAGATGCTACCTATATTGGGAGATCTTTCTAGATACCGTACAATCACTACCTTTTTTAAAGAGGGTATGTTTTTGGCTATAATTTCCACATTTTTTAGGAGATCGTACGCCTGACCCTTATAGATGTACGCATCAGCAGTAATCAGAATTTTAGGCTCTAACTCTTTGAATCTATCTATCACCGCATCTGGCCCGAGCTCTGGTCCACAGGAAGCCCAAATGGCACCGACCGTTGAGGCTGCGAGCATGCCGACTGCGGCTTCAATGACATTGGGTATGTAAGCTACTATCCTATCTTTCCTTTCTATTCCTTCCTCCTTATACGCGTTAGCAAGTTTTGCAACTTCCTTGTAAAGATCCTTATAGGTTGTGGTTCGCTTACCCGTTAGGCCCTCTTTAACGTACGTGAATGCTATCTGATCATCTCTCCATCTCAAAAGATTTTCTGCAAAATTTAGCTCGGCTCCAACGAACCATTTGGCTTTATCAAAGCTTTGAGGATCTATAACTACAGATGAGTATTTTTTTGAAGCTTTTACCCCGCAGAATTCCCAAACCGATCCCCAAAAATCTGCAACACTTTCAATCGACCACCCATAAAGCTCATCGTATGTTTTAAAGTTTTTTCCGTACTTTCTATTAACGTACTCTATAAATTTAGTGATATTGGCATTCTTTTTTCTCTCCTCTGTGGGTTCCCAAAGTATATGGGCCATATCTTCACCCCTTTTTCAGTCTCACTTAATCGAGTACTCAAGTAGTGTAGTATAAAAATCTCTCGTATCTTTGTGCGGATCCTGAGTTAGATAGCATTCCTTTCCTAAAACCATAACCTTCTTTTCATGCCCATAATCACTCCAAGCTCCGAGATTTTGGATAAAAGGCTTTCCATCCTTTGAGAAGGAGGTCCATGCGTCTTGCATCACCTGAGAAAGCCTCTTTGCCTCTCTGCCAGATCCAAAAAATCTCTCATCGTAGTTCCCAAAAAGAAATCCAAGCTCTAGCGTATGGCATGAACCCAATATCCCATTAAGATATGGCGATTGCCAAGTAAAATAATATAGATACACCGGTTCTTTCTTCTCGACCCATATGTCGACCGTTTTTAAGGTTGGAATTAAAAAGAAACTGTCAGTCATAAACTGCGAATAGATCCGCCAAGGTTCTGGTTTTAACCCTTCTCTTTCAAGCTTTTGACGGTAATAGTCGATTATCAGTTTGACCCCTTTTTTTTGATAAGACTTCCCTAAAATCCTATAAAGCTCGTCCATATCTATATTTAGGAGCCTTGGATCTGTAAGGCAAAAGAAATTCCACTCGTTTGCGTTAGTTCCGATAAGGATTGGCATTTCTCTTATCTTTTCCTTTATGACGCTTAGGGGCTTTTCTTTAATCGACTCCCCATCCACATTTGGGGAAAAGACTGTCAACTCACCTATCCTTTCCCTAAGTATTTCGGAAGCTTTGACAAGTTTGTGAAAAGGAAGATCCTTTAGCAAATCGATTTTATTCTCTTCTATGTTTAATATTTTGAGCAAACTTCTCGCGTAACTATTTGCCCTTTCCCTCTCAAAGATTGCGCAGGGATTTGCGCTCTGAACTATAATCCGTCTGAAAAGGTTAATGTCTTTCGCCATGGAGATTAGACAAAAAATGGATATTCCTCCCGCCGACTCCCCAAAAAGTGTTATGTTATCGGGATCCCCTCCAAAGGCCTCAATATTCTCTTTTACCCACATAAGTGCACACATCTGATCCATAAGACCTTCATTACCGGTGGAATTAATTCTTCCATCTCCAATCTCCTTAAGTCTTAAAAATCCCAATGGACCAAGTCTGTAGTTTATCGTTACAAGCACAATGTCATTTCTCAATGCCATCTTTCCTTTTCTGTATAAAGGGTGAGAGGAAGAACCGACGGTAAATGCGCCTCCATGTATGAAAAACATAACCGGTCTCTTTTTTGGGTCAAGCCCAGGTGTATAAATGTTGAGGTATAGGCAGTCTTCACTTTGTCTTTCTTTGAAACTTGCTAGTCCTTTAAGCTCCAACTCCGGCTGAGGGCATATGGAACCGTATTCTATAGCATCCCATATGTCTCCGTAAGGTTCTTTCATTTTTGGTGGCATCCAGCGAAGATCCCCTATTGGAGGTTCTGCGTATGGCACCCCTTTAAAGACGTAAAGATCACCAAGTTTTTGTCCTTTTAGTCTCCCTCTTTTTGTCTCAACTATAACATCCATAATCTAGCCCCTAAAACCTTTTTCCAGATCTTTTACAAAGGACTCGATGGCCACATTTAGTTCCATCGGTTTCTCCATCATGACCATATGGCCCGCGCCTTCTATAAGTACAAGCTTTGAATTTTTTATCTCCTTATGGAGGTACTGAGAATACTTAACGGGCGTAAGCATGTCGTCGACTCCACAGACGATAAGGGTGGGAACTTTAATGTATTTAACCTTGTCCATAACATCAAAGTTATGACACGCGGAAAAATCGTTAAAAAGTACGTAACTGGGACACTCCATCATCTGGGAGACGCTTTTTTCTATTAGTTCTTTCTCTGCCTTGGAAGAAAAGGCTAATGAGTTAACGAAACGAATAGTCTTTTCTTTTTCGGGTAATACACCATTTAAGATTTCTGGAAGGACTTTAAGCCTCGCCCCGCTTCCAATTACAATCAATCCCTTGATTAGTTCATCCCTTTTTAGGGCCAAATACATAGCTATCGCCCCTCCGAGAGAATGCCCACAAATATATGATTTATCGATTAAGTTTTCCAAAAGTACCTTATCTAAAACTTCCGAGTATTCTTCCACAGATCTTGGAGCTTCTCCCTTAGAATTTCCGTGTCCTGGAAGATCAACGAGAATAACCTCGAAGAGGTCTTTAAGATACTCTTTTTGGTTTTTCCATACTTTTGTATTCCATCCGGATCCGTGTATGAAAACGATTTTCGGTCCTTTACCTACTCTTTCGATGTGTATCACTTTCGCTCTATTTTACGTTTTCTAATAATTTTTTCAATCCTTTTGATTTTACCGAACCTTGACAGAGAAGAATCGTAAATTGTATCATTTGGGAAAAAGGAGGAAGATATGAGACTGAAATGGTACGGACACGCCGCTTTTAAGATCACCACTGAAAAAGGGGTGAAGATCATAATAGATCCTTACCAGTCAGGAGCTTACGGAGGCGCTCTTTCGTACGGTCGGATAGAGGATGAGGCGGACATCGTTCTTACAAGCCATGACCATGATGATCACGGCTACGTTAAGGACATAAAAGGTAAGTTTGAATTGGTAAAAGATGAAGGGGAGAGAGAGATAAAAAGTGTAAGAATAAAGGCAATCCCCACCTTTCACGATCCCTCATCAGGTCGGGAAAGAGGGAAAAATTTAATGTTTTTAATTGATGCTGACGATGTTAGAATCTTACACGTCGGAGATTTAGGTCACACTCTCGACGATAAAAAGCTTGAAGAGATAGGAAGGGTTGATGTGTTACTCATTCCAGTTGGCGGTTACTACACCATAGATGCCAAAGAGGCGACGCAGGTCATGGAGTCTATAAAACCGAAAATTACTATTCCAATGCACTTCAAAACTGATAAATGTGGTTTTCCTATATCTGAAGTCATCGCTTTCACTCAGGGAAAAAAGAATGTGAAGTTCCTAGAATCGGACGAGATAGAGATCACATCAAAGACGCTCCCTCAGACTCCAGAAATATATGTGCTGAAGCACGCCCTCTGAATTCACTATGCTCGTTCCGCTTTTAAGGAAGGAAGAGATCGAAGAAATAGTCAAAAGAATAGCTTCCGAAATAAAAAGAGATTTTCCCGGGGAAGAGATTGTTTTTGTCTGTTTACTTAAAGGTTCCTTTGTCTTTGTTTCCGATCTTATAAGGAACATCGATAACCCGTGTATCGTGGACTTTATAAGAGTTTCTTCGTATGGAGATAGCATGTCCTCTTCTGGAAGGGTGACTTTAACTAAGGATCTGGAAGTGGACATAAAAGGTAAAAATGTCATTGTGGTTGAAGATATTGTAGATTCCGGATTGACCCTTAAGTACGTGAGGGATTATCTTTCAAGCAAAGGGCCAAAAGACCTTAAGATCTGTGTGCTTCTCGATAAAAGGGCTCGTAGGCAGGTTGATATAAAGTGCGATTACACTGGTTTTGTATTTGAGGACGGATTCGTTGTTGGTTATGGCATAGATTGCGCAGAAAAGTTTAGAAATCTTCCTGAGGTATACATACTCAAAAACGAAGAATAGGAGGGAGTATGCAAGTTTTGATACTTTACTATTCAAGGACCGGAAATACAAAGAGGCTCGCCCAAGAGATCGCTGCAGGGGTAAGTGAAGTGGAAGGCGTAAATCCTGTGCTTAGGTCAACAAAGGAGGTTACTCAGGATGATTTCTTAAATTCGTATGGGATTATCGCTGGCTCTCCCGTTTATTTCGGGACCATGGCTGCGGAGCTCAAAGAGGTGTTTGACAGATTTGTTGGTCTCCGAAAGAGAATGGAAAACAAAATCGGTGCCGCATTTGCTACATCTGGAGATCCAACCGGAGGAAAGGAGACTACCCTCATGTCTATCCTTCAGGCCCTTCTGATATACGGTATGATAGTTGTTGGTGACCCCCTAGATGCGACAGGACACTACGGCATTGCCTGCGTGGGAAAACCGGACGAAGAAACACTAAAAAACGCAAGAAAACTTGGAAGAAGGGTGGCTACCCTCGTAAAGGCCCTAAGACAAGTGCCTTTGGCGTGATTGAATACTATCGAAGAGATTCTTTGATTGAACCCGACGATTGTCTAGTCGTTGTGATAGATATGCAGGAACGGCTCGTTCCTGTAGTCGCGGAAAACGAATCTCTTATCCAGAGTGTAGTTAAATTGCTCAAATTCTCAAAGCTTATGAATATCCCCGTCCTTTTTACAGAACAGGATAAGCTCGGCTCTACAATAAAAGAGGTGAGAGATGTTTATGATGTGAAACCTGTTAGTAAAATCCATTTCAATAGCTTTCTATGTCCGGAATTCGAGGCGGAAGTTGAAAAATCCAAAAAAAGGACCCTCGTTATAGCGGGTGTGGAGTCACATATTTGTGTTTTGCAAACGGCCCTACATGCCCTCCAAAGCTTTTCAGTCCATGTCCTTTACGATGCAGTCTCATCTAGAAGCCTTTTCCATAAAAACATAGCCATAGAGAGAATGAGGAAAGCAGGATGTGTAATTTCAACGACTGAAATATTCATGTTTGAACTATTAAAGAGGGCAGGAACTCAGATCTTTAAAGAGGCCTTATCCCTTATTAAATGATCTTCAGTCCTTTTTGAGATAGACGAGGTCGAAGGGAGAAAAGTTTCCTCCCTTCCTTATTTTTGCAACCGATGCATCGACACCAAAGAGTTCCTTTATTTCGAGCTCCCCTTTAAACTCTCCTTTTTTTACCCCGATCGGAACCCTCGTTCTCTCGTCAAATACCTGACTACCCGGCGCGTAAACCTCAAGGATATCCCCCACCTTCAACCCTGAAAGCCTTCCCGCATTTACGTATATTAAATCCTTCTCCACTGAGGCCACCCTTGCGTGCCAGTCTATCGAAAGTACAGCCCGGAGGAGATCATCGATAATTATCTCTATGGCTAGATCTATGGCTCTTATCTTAGCCTTCTCAGAACTGAATTCACCACTCTGTCTGGATAATGATACAGGGTTCCTTCCGGAAAGCTTTTTGAGAAGAAGTCCCGTCTCTGTACTGTACACGTTTATGTTCACATTGGCTATTGCAAACGATATCTCTCTGTCATCTCTTCCATCGAGTTTAGATGTGGATATATACACATCGGAAATCTCACCTGAAACGACAGCCTGTATACCATATATTTCGTTGAGAAGCCTCATATTAGCCATCTCAGTAAGTGAACCTTTTAAGTCAATATTCGAAGGCTCTACACAGACAACATTTCCCGTCCCTTCAAGCCGGTTTATCAACCTTCTAGTTACCATTTCGGCAAGCTTCTCTTCTTTGTAATTCGTTTTATCATCAAAAGGTACGACAACCACCTTCCTTCTCATCCTCGGAGATGGAAACTCAAAGGGTATTGGGCTTACGGCAACCGGAGGAATTATAGAATAACCTCCAAGCTGGTGTGGATAGACCACCTGAGGCTGAAGACCTCTCTTTTTCAATTCCTCCTCGAGTTTCGCTATCCTTCTTTCCAACTCTTGTCTTTCCTGCCTTCCAGCGATAGCACCAGATATTGCGTCCGCAAGACCCGGTCTGTACTGATCCCTTCTAACCCATATGTACTCTGGCTCTTGCGGAGAAAGTGCAAACCTTCGATTTCTTACATATATGTACTCAACACCGTCTATTACCTTTATATCTCCAGGCTTGGGCTGCTCTGGCTCTACTTTTTCAGCCTTCTCCTTCTTACTTTCCTTCGCAACTTGCGTTTGTGCTACATCTTTCTTTTTGCCGAAGGGAGCGTATGTACAGGAACCACAAACAATTGAGATTATGAGAGTAAAAAGAATGGCCTTTCCCATGGGCTGATTATAATTTAGGCAGACTGTCTATGTCAAATCAAATTAGAGTTGAGACAGCCTTTTGGGCCATAATCATAAACATTCTCGGAAAGATTCCCATATAGATCAGGAAAAAGATGCATATGAGGGATACAAGGATATAAGGCGAGGACAAATCGATCTCGCCTATGTCTTTTACAGGTTCCTTAAAGTACATGTACATGATGACCCGTAAATAGTAGTAAGCGGCAACCACGCTATTTAGAACACCTATTATTGCGAGCCACACGTACCCAGCTTTAATAGCAGCTGAAAACACGTAGAATTTTGCCATAAACCCGGCAAGTGGCGGAATGCCAGTGAGAGAAAGAAGGAATATGGTAAGACAAAGAGCGACAAAGGGGTGTCTTCCCGAAAGACCAGCGTAGCTATTTATGTCCAGATTCTCCTCTCCTTTCCTACCAAGTAGGATCACGCAGGCGAATGCCCCTATGTTCATGAATGTATACGCCATAAGATAGTAAACGATACTAGAGGACAAAGTCTTCTGCCCCGTAACGAAAGCGATGAGGACGTACCCTGCGTGGGCTATACTGGAATACGCAAGCATCCGTTTTACGTTGTCCTGGACCAATGCCGTAATATTCGCGTAGCTCATGGTAAAAGCCGCAATAAGCCACAAAATGTCACCCCATTCCTCTATGAGCGGAAGGAAGGCCTTATAAAAAACCCTAAGGAAGGTGACAAAAGCCGCACTTTTGACCCCCGCCGCCATAAACGCGGTTATCGAGGTGGGAGCACCCTCGTATACGTCGGGTGTCCACATATGAAATGGCACAAGGGCGATCTTAAACGCAAACCCGACGATCAAAAGAGCAACCCCGAGCATTAAGACCGTTGAATAGTTCCCCTTCGAGACAAAATCAGCGTATCCCGCAATATCTAGAGAGCCTGTACTTCCGTAAAGAAGAGCAACTCCATAAACAAAAAAGGCACTCGAAAAGGCACCTAGAAGGAAGTATTTAAGGGATGCCTCAGCCGATTTTGCATTTTCCCTAAAAAGTCCACAAAGGATGTATACCGAAATAGACATAACCTCAAGTCCAATAAAAATCGTAAGAAGATTATTAGATGATACCATTATCATCATGCCCAGAGTCGCAAAAAGAAGAAGCGAGTAGTATTCGCCTGATATGGCCTGCTCTCTTTCAAGATACCCCAGAGAAATGATGGTAATGAGGATGAGTACTACAAGTGAGAGACCTTTTGTGAAGCTTCCAAGGCTATCCACTGTGTATAGCCCGAAAAAGATATCGCACCAAAGGCCAGAAATTTTGAGTAAAAATATGAGGGCCAATACCGCCCCAACAAGCGTCAAGATCCCAAGAAAGGATCTCGACTTTTGTCTTGTGAAGGCTTCGAGAAGAAGCGTAAGAAGGCCAAAGCCACAAATTATTATTTCAGGCATCACAAGTAATAGCTCTTCCACTGGAAATCTCACTTCCATCACTTCTCTCCCTTAAAAGTTATGATCGTCGGTAATGTGGAGGTTTGTTCGACTTTCGAGTAGTATGCATTTCTCTCATTCACAAACCTTAAAAACTCTTCAACGCTTACGTCCATCTTTTTAAAGAAGGCCTTTGGATACACCCCCATAAGGATTATGAAAAAAACTATGCAGGACATTATGAAGATCTCTCTTTTGGAGAGATCTTTAAGATGCTTATTCTCCTCGTGAGTTAACACCCCAAACATAACCCTTCTAAACATCCATAGCATGTAGACAGCGCCCAGTATAACTCCCGTAGCTCCGAGTATCCCGTATATTTTTTTAGCTTTAAACGCACCAAGAAGAATTAAAAATTCCCCAACAAATCCGTTCGTGCCGGGCAAGGCGATGGAAGAAAGGGTTACTATCATGAAGAACACAGCATAAACCGGCATGACTGAGGATAGTCCACCGAAGTCAGCGATCATCCTCGTGTGTCTCCTCTCATAAAGCATACCCACAAGGAGGAACAGCCCACCGGTTGAGATTCCGTGGTTTAACATCTGATAAATGCTTCCTTCCACACCCTGCATGTTAAAGGCGAACATACCAAGCATAACGTATCCTAAGTGGCTAACGCTCGAAAATGCTATAAGCCTTTTGAGATCCGGTTGCATCATGCTCACTATTGCCCCGTAAATTATGCCAATTATGGCAAGCACAGACATGAGCGGAATGGCATCGTAGGCCGCCTTTGGAAAAAGCGGAATGGCAAACCTGATAAATCCGTAAGTTCCCATTTTTAGAAGAACGCCAGCCAGTATCACACTACCCGCCGTGGGAGCTTCCGTATGAGCATCGGGAAGCCACGTGTGGAATGGAAACATTGGAACCTTAATAGCGAAGGAGATGCTGAATGCAGCAAAGAGGACATATTGTACAGAAATAGGGATATGGGCTGTGTAAAGCTCCAGAAGATCGAATGTAAAGATTCCTTTCTCTTTAAAATAAAGATAGTAAAGCGCAAAAATGGCAAGAAGCATAAGTACACTTCCTGCCATAGTGTATAGGAAAAACTTAACTGCCGCATAAATCCGCCTTGGGCCACCCCAAACCCCAATAAGGAGGTACATTGGCACAAGCATGAGTTCCCAAAAAACGTAAAAAAGAACGAGGTCCAGGGCACAGAGGGTTCCAACCATCGCAGTCTCTAGAAAGAGGAAAGATATGTAATACTCCTTGATCTTGTCCTTTATGTCAGTCCATGAGCAAAGTACGCAAAGAACGGTAAGGAACGTGGTAAGCAGTATAAGAAGGAGACTGATTCCGTCTATCCCCAGGTGGTAAGCGATACCCCATTCAGGAAACCAAGGGTACTTTTCTATAAACTGCATTCCTCTCTTTGTTTCGTCAAACTCAAAGAAGAGGGGGAGTGAAACGAAGAACTCCACCACCGAAAAAATGAGGGCAGTTGTTTTTATAGCCAATTCCTTTTCCCTTGGAACAAAAAGCAGTGTGACAGCCCCAATAAGCGGTAAGAAAATGAGAATACTAAGGATTGGCAAATCCATCATACAGCGCTCCTTACGGTATGACTTTTACTAGAAGATAACCCATAACCACAATGGCACCGATTATCATCGAAAATGCGTAAGCCTGCACGTACCCTGACTGTAAAAATCTCAAAAGGCTTCCGAGGCCTCTCAAAATGTACCCTAGTCCATTAACAATGCCATCGATTATCGCCTCATCAATGAAGTTCTTCAGAAAGGTTCCAAGCCTCAAAAGGTTCCTCACAAATAGATAACCGTATACCTCGTCCACGTAGTACTTGTTGTGGATAGTCTTGTAAAGGGTCTGGTGTCTTTTCGCAAAATCCTCTGAGAGCTCCGGTTTTTTGAGATAGTAAGTGTACGCCACGTATATACCTATAAGAGCCACAATTACCGAAAGAACCATAAGGCCAATCTCTAAGGCCGCAGAGTGGTAGAGAGGCTCATGCGCTTTGGCAGATTTGAATACCGGTTCGAGGAAATGCTCAAAGTGGGCTCCGCCTCCCAAAACATGGGGGATGCCGACATAGCCACCGATTATCGAAAGAATCGCAAGAATGACGAGGGGAACCGTCATTATTTTGGGTGACTCGTGTACATGGTGCTTCAATTCTTCGTCCATCCTTTCTCTTCCGTAAAAGACGTTAAAGAGGAGCCTAAACATATAAAAAGCCGTCATTCCAGCGGTGACAAGGGCAATTGCGTACACAAAGATCCCCCCATGGGGTGACGAAAGAGCTTTCCACAGAATCTCGTCCTTCGAGAAAAAGCCAGAGAATCCGGGAATCCCTGCAATGGCAAGACAGGCAACGAGGAACGTCCAATATGTTGTCGGTAAATACCTTTTTAGCCCTCCCATCTTTCTCATATCGAGTTCACCTGCTAGCGCATGCATGACACTTCCGGCTCCCAGAAAGAGGAGTGCCTTAAAGAAAGCGTGCGTCATGAGATGAAATATTCCTGCGGCATATGCGCCAACTCCTACTCCCAAAAACATGTATCCTAACTGACTTATTGTGGAGTAAGCCAAAACCCGTTTTATGTCGTACTGGGCAAATCCGATAGACGCTGCAAACATGGCGGTTAGAACTCCAACTATTGCAACTAAAGACATGATTTCAGGAGCCATACTGTACAGAAAGTTGAGTCTCGCAATCATGTAGACTCCAGCCGTAACCATAGTTGCTGCATGTATGAGGGCACTTACTGGAGTTGGACCTTCCATGGCATCGGGAAGCCACACGTAGAGGGGAATTTGGGCCGACTTTCCCGTTGCGCCAATGAAAAAGAGGAGAGTAATTAGGGCAACTACGTTCCTGTCAAGGAGAGTCACATTCTTTTCGATCTCTGAAAAGTTGAGTGTCCAGACCCCCTTTTCCCCAAGTGAAAGGAAAAGGAGGAATATTCCTAAAAGAAAGCCGTAATCACCTATTCTATTCACAATAAACGCCTTTTTACCTGCGTTTGAAGCAGAATCTTTTTCGTACCAAAAACCGATGAGGAGATACGAACACAGACCCACACCTTCCCATCCGACAAACATAAGAAGAACGTTATTTCCCGTAACAAGTATTAGCATCATGAAGACGAAGAGATTGAGATAGGTGAAATACCTAGAGTATCCGGGATCGTCGTGCATGTACCCAACCGAGTACACGTGAATTAAAAAACCGACCCCTGTGACAATAAGGCACATGACGATCGATAGAGGATCTATCCGAAAACCAACCTTTGTTACGAATTCTCCCGAAACTATCCAGTCGAAGATATCCTTTTCGATGAACCGTGCCTGCGGAGGAAGCTTAAGAAGCTCAATAAAGATCAAAACTGATACACAGAAAGAGAGGAATACGGAAAGGCATCCAACCCAGGATACTACACTTTTTGGAATCCTTTTACCCAAAAGTCCATTTATTAAGAATCCAATAGCTGGAAACGATGGAATCAACCATATGTGTTCTGTCATCTCCACCTCATCCCTTAAGTAGATTCATTTCATCCACACTTATAGTTCCTTTTAGCCTATGTATCATCACAAATATGGCGAGTCCGACCGCTGCTTCAGCTGCAGCAACAGTCATCACGAAGAAAACGAAGATCATCCCTTCTAGACTCTTATGAATCCCAGTTGCGGAAATGAATGCTAAGTTAGCCGCATTAAGCATAAGCTCGATACACATAAAGATTACTATTCCGTTCCTCCTCGTTATAACTCCAATGGCCCCTATTGTGAAGAGGACTGCACTCAAAAGAAGATAACAATCATAAGCTGTCTCCACCATTATTACTTCCTCCTTTTAGCCAGGACAACTGCCCCAACAATGCCAACGAGCAAAAGTATGGATGCAATTTCGAACGGAAATAAATACTTTGTGTAAAGAAGCGATCCCACTGACTTTACGTCCCCAGAAGGGATTGCTCCAGGTTTAAATTCAATTACTCTGTAATAATAGATACCGATAGCAACCTCGATAAAGAGGAGCATTGTGAGAACTATGGCAAAAATGTTGGACGGTTTAAGCTTTCCTAGCGCTTCGGGGCCTCTCTCTACGTGGATAAGCATAATTACGAAGAGAAAAAGCATCATTATTGCGCCTGCGTAAACTATAACTTGGGAGATAGCTATGAAAGTCGCGTTTAATAGGAAGTAAAGAACGGCCAATGATATGAAGGTTACAACGAGCCAGAGGGCACTGTGTACAGGGTTTCTTCTCGTAACCATCATTATCGAGGAAAATATTGCAAGAATCGATGCCAGGATAAATACTACCCACTTTAATACGATGGCTGCCATCCTACACCTTTTCCTTTAAAGATATTAACTTTTCCTTCGTCAGTATAAAGTTTGCTTTATCGTAATGCACGTACTCGTAATTCGTACTCATCCTTATCGCATTTACGGGACAGACCTCCTGACAGAATCCGCAATATATGCATCTTAGGGCATCTATCTCGTAAGTTATCGGGTACCTGGAACCGTCTTCTCTTTCACCGATCTCTAACGTTATGCACTGGGACGGACAGTACGCTACACATAGGCCACAAGCCACACAGATCGTTTCCCCCTTCTCGTTGGTCATAAAGTAGTGTATCCCTCTCCATGTCGGATAGGGCGTTCTTTTTTCCTCCGGATACTGGATCGTAATTGGCTTTGAAAAGAACCTACTCAGTGTGAGTAAAAGACCTTTCACAAGAGGTATTATCATAGCTCACCTCACGGCAACGACGAAGGAGGTCACGACTATATTCAAGATCGTGAGAGGAATAAGAACCTTCCAGCCCAGTTTCATGACATGGTCGTACCTGACTCTAGGATATGTAGCTCGAACCCACACAAAGACAAAGATTATCAAAAAAACCTTTATGAGGAACCACACAGGTCCGGGAAGTAAAGGTCCGTGCCATCCACCCAAAAAAAGAGTAGTCGCCAAAGCTGCTACAGCTATCATATGGGTGTATTCTGCAAAGAAAAAGAGGGCAAACTTCATACTGCTATACTCTATGTTAAATCCGCAGGCTAACTCACTTTCCGCCTCTGGCATATCGAAAGGTGCTCTGTTAAGCTCGGCGAAGGCGCAAATCATATAGAGAATAAATGCGAAGGGCTGATAAACGACAAACCACATATCCTTTTGGGCGGCCACTATCTCAGTAAGTCTGAGCGATCCAGAAAGGATGAGAACTCCTATTATGGCAAGGCCCAACGATACTTCATAACTTATCATCTGGGCTGCGGCACGAAGTGCTCCCAAAACCCCATATTTATTTCCAGAGGACCACCCACCAAGAACGATTCCATATTCACCCAGTGACGCGACGGCAAAAAGGTAGAGAAGCCCAATATCCACATCTGCGATAACAAGCTTTATCTCTCTTCCGAAAAGCCAAATACGGTCTCCGAACGGGATCACAGCCACCATAGCTATCGCGGCTGTAATGACTATCATAGGAGCAATGATATACAAAGGCTTATCTGCCCTTTCAGGAATAATGTCCTCTTTGAAGAACGATTTGATGCCATCCGCAAGAGGCTGAAGTATACCAAAGGGACCGGCTCTGTTGGGACCGTATCTTATCTGGATCCGGGCAAGAACTTTCCTTTCGAAAAGCGTAAGATAGGCCGCGAAAAGCATAAGTAGCGCAACAACAATCACATTCTTTAAGACAACTTCCAGGACAAAATACAAACTCTCCATATTTGACCTTCCCTAAGCTAATCGAATTCGCCTATCATCTCGTCCAGATGAAATCTAGACCGCAACCATTCCAATCCTGTAACACCTTAGGCATCTCATGGACTCGTAGAGAGCTTCATCCGGTCTATAACCCTCCTCAACCTCATCGAAAACCCATTTGCGAACCTCTGGATCGAGAGCCCTTAGGTGAATCCTCTTCATCTTTGCTGGGATCTCTAGTTTTTCGTCCTTATCGAAGACCTTTAGATCAGCAAATAGCCTAACGAACCTTTCTTCCTCTGAAAGGCGGAGTTCTTTTCCTCTAAGATAAAGATCTATCATCTCCGCTGCCCTTCTGCCATTACCGGCTGCTCGAACAAGAACATCCGGACCCGTCACACAATCTCCTGCCGCAAAAACACCTTCTCTTGTTGTGAGAAAGGTTTCAGGATCCGCGTAGATTGTGCCCCTTTTCGTTACATTTACACCATCCTTTTCGTCTAGGAATGAAAGATCGATTGCCTGACCTATGGCAGGAATAAGGATGTCGGTTTCTATGACGAATTCGGAACCTGGTACCGGAACAGGTCTTCGCCTGCCACTTTCGTCAGGTTCGCCAAGTTCCATTCTTATGAGCTCAACCCCTGTGACCCTTCCATCTCTTTCGAGAATCCGCACTGGATTACAAAGAAAGTGGAATTTAACACCCTCAGCCTCAGCATCTTTTATTTCATGAGGATCGGCGGGCATCTCTGCTCTTGACCTTCTGTAGACCAAATTTACATCGGTTTTACCAATCCTGAATGAAGTTCTCACACAGTCTATCGCCACATTACCGCCGCCCACAACAACCACTTTTTTTCCCTCAGGATAAGGGTCGATACCGCAGTTTATGTCATAGAGATACTTTATTCCCGGAATAAAACCTTTAAGCCCCCTGTCCTCTCCCTCAACGCCCATCTTCGTACTCGTCTGTGCGCCGACCCCTATGAAAATCGCATCAAACTCTTTCTTCAGTTCTGAAATCGTTACATCTTTACCGACCGTCACGTTGTACTCTATCTCTACACCCTGCCTCCTAATAATATCTACTTCCCGTCTTAGAATCTCCCTTGGCAACCTGTAATCTGGGATCCCAAAGGCAGCCATTCCTCCAGCTTCATTGAGTCTCTCAAAGATTTTTACTCTGTATCCCCTTATGGCAAGGTAGTAGGCGCACGAAAGCCCGGCAGGGCCTGCTCCTATAACGGCAATTCTTTTCCCGTTTGTCGGATTCTTGTTTATCAAAGGCTCTTTGTTCGTCTCGATCTCATAATCGGCTGCAAATCTCTTAAGCCATTTTATTGAAACCGGTTCGTCCACAAGAGCTCTTCTGCAATTCTCCTCGCATGGTCTCACGCATACCCTTCCCAGGGTTCCAGGAAGGCATGTCTTATTCCTTATGGTCATTAAAGACTCTACGAACTTCCCTTCCCTTATCTCTTCCACGTATTTCGGTATGTCAAGGCCACTTGGGCATGCGCTCATACACGGTGCCGTAACAGAGTATCTATATGTCGCTTTTTTTCCTACTCTTTCACCCGAAAGACATTTTTCAATCTGATGACTGAAGTATTTGAGTATATCAAAGAATGGTTTAAGCCCGGTCTGGCCTATTGAACATTTGGAGCTATCCCTTATGTACTCTGCAACCCTTATTGCCAAATCAAGATCTTCCCTTTTACCCTTTCCTTCGGCAATCTTCTTTAGTGCCTCTACAACAACGTACGTACCTTTGCTACATGGTACACATCTTCCGCACGACTCCTTCTGCACCGCTTCAAGGTAAGCGACAAGCATATCGATTAAATCTAAATCTTCCTCAAAAATGACTATACCATCCCAACCGAAAAACGCTTTAATCTTTTCCCCTTTAAAAAATTCTTCGGGTAGACGAATCTTTGATGAAATGTACTCCGTTTCTGTTTTGTTTCTATTATCCAGTATGTGTCCTTGCCAAGAACTAAAGATTGCTCTCATCGATCTATCTCTCCAAGAACGATGTCCACACTACCTATGGTTGCGATTACATCAGCAACCATCTGTCCTTCTATCATCTTTGGAAGGGCGCTCAGATTGAGAAACGATGGAGGCCTTATCCTGAATCTGAAAGGCTTTTCTGTGCCATCACTCACTATGTAGAAACCAAGCTCCCCTTTTGGTGCTTCAACGGATGCGTAAACTTCCGCTTTTTCGGGCCTAAATCCCCCAATTGCGATCTTAAACTGCCTAATGAGCGCAGCTACATCGGTCATAACCTCGTCCTTTTCGGGAAAAACAGCTTTTGGAAAATTCGCTTTGTACGGACCGGAAGGCACTCCTTCTATGGCCTGGGATATAATTCTTGTAGACTGCCTAAGCTCCTCAATACGTACAAGGTATCGATCATAGACATCTCCATTCTTTCCAAGAGGCACTATGAAGTCAAAATCCTCATAACTTGAGTAAGGATGGGCCTTCCTCACGTCATAATAAACACCGCATGCCCTAAGTACCGGACCTGTAACTCCGTAACTTATAGCCTCTTCTTTTGATATAGCCCCGATCCCTACGGTCCTTTTCCTCCATATAATGTTCTCCGTAAGCAAGGTTTCGTACTCCTCAACCCTTTTCGGAAAGTCCTCCACAAACTCTTTAACCTTCTTTGCGAATTCGGAATCTATATCCCTTGCGACCCCGCCTATCCTTATAAAACTGGGGGTGAGTCTCGCTCCTGTTATGTACTCTATAATATCGAGAACCTTTTCTCTCTCCCTGAACGCGTAAAAGAGAACCGTCATCGCTCCGATATCAAGCGCGTGCGTTCCAAGCCAGAGTAGATGAGCTGCGATCCTCTGTAGTTCACAGAGGATAACCCTTATATACTGGGCCCTCTTTGGAACCTCTATCTCTGCTAATTTTTCAACCGCTAAGCAGTAGGCAAGATTATTAGATAGTCCATTCGTGTAATCGAGCCTGTCGGTGAAGACGAGTGCCTGATGATACGTTTTTGTCTCAGCAAGCTTTTCCACTCCTCTATGAAGATAACCGATGTGGGGGGTAGCTTTGACAATCGTCTCACCATCTAGCTCTAAAAGTAGCCTCAGAACCCCATGTGTCGCCGGATGCTGAGGCCCCATGTTGATGGCGAGATAGGTGGTTTCCATTTACTCTTCCTCTTCCAGTTTGACTTGATAAGGTTTTTCGAAGTCGTATCCCTCAGGGGGAAAATCTTTTCTCAAAGGATGCCCATTAAAGTCTTCCGGAAGCAATATCCTTTTTAGGTTAGGATGGTTTTTAAACCTTATTCCGAACATATCGTATGTTTCCCTTTCCAGCCAATCTGCCGCAAGCCAAAGATCGCTTACACTCTCTATTTCCTCTCCTTCTCCGAGTCTGACCTTTATTCTTACTCTATCTCCGTCCCTCATAGATCGCAGAAAGTAGACCACTTCAAAACGCAAATTTTCACCGAAGTAATCCACCCCGCACAGATCCACAAGCATGTCATAGTGGAGATCGTTGTCATGTCTCAAAAACTTAAGGACCTCTTTCTGACCTTCGAGTTTTACAGCGATTGTAGTCTCACCCTTTTCCTTTTTTACGTTCACGATATGGTCCTTAAATTTCTCTAAAAGCCTTTCCAATTTTTCCTGTTTCATGGAATCGTTATGAGTTTCCTATCTTTTACGGTTTCCCTTTCAATCTTCTCTTGGAGCTTCATCAGGGCTGTTAAAAAACTTTCAGGTCTAGGAGGACAGCCAGGCACGTACACATCAACGGGAAGGATCTGATCAACACCCTGTACCACATTGTAGGACTTAAATATTCCCCCTGTACAAGCACAGGACCCAAAAGCTATAACCCATTTAGGCTCTGCCATCTGCTCATATATCCTTTTGACCATGGGAGCCATCTTTTTTGTGAGTGTACCGGCCACAAGCATAAGATCTGCCTGCCTAGGTGACGGCCGGGCCACTTCCGAACCGAACCTTGCCATATCTACTGTTGCTGAACCAGCAACAATGAATTCAAGGGCGCATCAGGCAAGGCCGAATGTCAAAGGCCAGACAGAGTATTTTCTTCCCCAGTTTACGAGTTTTTCAAGAGAGGTTACAAGGACGTTCCTCTCTAATTCTACTCCCATTCTAGCGCTCCTTTCTTCCAAACGTAAGCATACCCTGCAAAAAGTATAAAGATAAAGACGAGCATCTCTATGAAGCCGAAGAGCTTAAGACCCTTTGCTATTACAGCCCATGGATACATAAATAGAACCTCTATATCGAAGATGAGAAAGAGCATGGCGAAGATGTAGTATTTGACACTTATCCTCCGTCTTGCGGGACCTATGGTTGTCATCCCACATTCATAAGGCGAAAGTTTAACTTTCTTTATCTTTCTTTCTCCTAAGAAATGGGAGAGCCCAACGATTAGAATCGCTATAAAACTTGCAATCACAAAAATTACGAGAATACCGAAATACTCTTTCATGCGCGGCTTGTGAAAAAAAGTTCTTGAATTTTTATTTCACAACTTAAGTGGTTTGTCAAGAATAATCTTTAAGGACGATTGCTCGTCTGCAAAAAGCTACTTTTAAAATTTATTTTTAAATTTAAGACGCTCGAAATGGATCAACAAAAGGTTTCTGCATTGAGCTTAAGAACTGTCATGTACTCTTTTTGGTTTCTCACAAACTGACCTAAATTTCCCAGTCTTACATTTACGAGCCCTGCATCCTTTGCCACTTTGTAGGCGAGGATCATCTGTTCGAAGGTGGGGCTCGGGTTATTTTTGAGTTTGTACTCTCCAAAGAAGGCGAGAATGGTAAAAGGGATACGAGGATCGATTTTTGATAGATGTTTGCTTATCATCTTAATCTCGTCAATCTCCACCCATCCTGGAATAAAGAGGGTTAGTACCTCAAGTACGAATCCTCTCGCGAGAATCTCCTCCGGAAGCCTAAGGATCCATCTATTGTCTACTCCAGTTAGTTTTTTGTGAACTTCTGGATCGTAAGCTTTTATATCAAGCCAAAAAGAGTCTATTCCTGATCGTCTCATTTTGTCTAAATTGCCTCTGGTTAGCCCGTAGCCATTCGTTTCAAAAAGAACCCAAAGTCCAAGATCCATCTCTTTTATTCTTTCCGCGGCTAATAAGTACCATTCTGGATTACATGCCAAGTCTCCTCCTGTAAAAGAAACGATGTTTCTTGCAGGCCCATAACCCTGGAATGATAGGAGTATCTGGTTCGGTTCTAGTCTATTGGGACAAATCGCAGAACGCTTATTGGATCTCACACATGTCCCGCAATGATGGCAAAGATCATGGGCATGAAATGATGTAGCTCTATCTCTTGGTTCTCTTACTGTGACTATTTCTGCGTATCTTTTTGCCCACTCGGCAACATCATCGGGACTTGTCCATCTTCCTTTTTTGAACTTTGTAAATTCCCAAGAATGGCATTTGAGACAGGATAGATTACAACCGGACTGATATATTGAA
This sequence comes from Thermodesulfobacteriota bacterium, assembly GCA_025062045.1. Lineage (NCBI taxonomy): Bacteria > Pseudomonadati > Thermodesulfobacteriota > Thermodesulfobacteriota bacterium. The sequence continues at coordinate 25,856 of JANXAF010000003.1, read as the reverse complement.
AGATAGTCCTCCGGCCGAGAAAGTAAAGAAGCCGTGATAAGACGATACGGGGTATGATTTTCCCATTTCAATGTCACTCGGCATGCGACATCACTTTTTTTGAGAGATCCGTTATAAAAAGTTTGGCACTTTCCCTGTTCAAAGCCTTCTTCTTTCATCCTGCAGATTCTAGAATGTGAATTTTCTTCCATTGATGCTGCCCACAGTTATTTTACCCCTATCAAAAAGAGAAAGCATATAGTACGACCTAAAAAAATGTGCAAAAATATAACTATGAGTACGATCATAGAGGAACAGTTGCTTTTACTTCCCCAATCGAACGCAAAAGTAGAAGCGATAGGTATAGGGAAGAGGTACTTGGCCATAAAGCTCAATTCCGGAAGATGCGCCGTATCTTATAGGCCGCAAGAGGAAGCTCCCTTTCCTCCCCTTGACACGGTAATCGGTAAGCCCGCAATTGAGATCGCAAAGATGGCAATGAGTGAGAAAATTTCAGAAAAAGCGATAGGTATTGCCGCAATAAATGCCCTTATAGAACATCCACCTTACATAAGATACGGCGACCCACTGGATGCCATCGACTGGAAAGGGAAAGTTGTTGGTATGATCGGTTATTTCCATCCCGTTGTGAAAAAGTTTGGGCATATGGCAAAAGAGATAAGGGTCGTAGAGAGAAATCATAAAATCGAAGGTGTCCAGCTTTTCGAGCCAAAAGAAGCTCTAGATGGTGCCCAAATAGTTATTATTACGGGATCTGCCATTCTTTACGGAGGTATGGAGGAGTATCTCCAATTGAGCCAAAATGCCGAAGAGGTTTTAGTTTTAGGTCCCACATCGAGCATGCATCCAGAACCCTTCTTTAGAAGGGGTGCCACAGTAGTTGGCGGAGTTGAGGTACTAGATGATAAAGTTCTCTTTTCTTCTGAGAAAGGATGTGAAGATGTCTTTTTCGCATCGAGAAAGATATACTTTCACGTCTCCGACTTTAAAGAGAAGATCAAGGGAAAGATTTGGGCTTCTTATGATTTTTGTTGGAAGAAGGGGTAACGAAGATTCCTGGAGGAGTTTTGAGACCGACCCTACTTTGAGGATTACAAAAAAACGTATCTATGAACGGTGTGTTCCGTGCTTAAGTGATCTTTTAAAAGCCTTAAAGAGATCACCTCACGAAGTTAGTCTCGAAATACCTATGGAATGTTGGAAGCTCAGTGTCATACTTCCTTCCTATGACGATTGTATGAGGCTTTTGGAACTCTTTTCCGAACTCTTCCCCAACGAATACGTTTACGGAAAGTTTGGAACTGGAGATAAGAAGAAGCCAACCAAAGTCGTTGTCTTCCATTTGGATCAGAACGTAGAAAGACTTAAAGATATTGAGCCCAAGGTGCTAAGTATCTGTAGTTCGCTTACTGTACCGTTTGAGATAAAGACCTCAAGAGGCTGCTCCCATCCATATGAAGTTCTTTTCGGTCCACACGAAATGTGGAAGAAGAAGATGGCGGTGATCAACTGGAAAAGACTGGAAGAAGTTATTCAAAGTCTTGAAAAGATGCTCTACGGATTTGAAAAAGTTTCGGAGATGGCGAATCTCGGGAGAACCTGGAATACACCTTTTAGCGGAGAGGAAGGGATTTGAACCCTTGGTCCCGCTATTAGGCGGGACACTCGCTTAGCAGGCGAGCACCTTAGACCAACTCGGTCACCTCTCCGTTTTGACAAAGTATACTTGTTTGACTTATAAAAATCAACCGCCGATGCTTGAGTATCAATTTGTTATAAGGCAGTATCTGTTAAGAAAGATGAGGGAATTCTTCCTTGAAAGAGGTTATATTGAAGTTGAAACCCCATACCTTGTAAGAAGTGTCCCACCAGACCCGCATATAGATCCTGTCTGTGTGTATATCTCAGGAAAAGGGCCTTATTACTTACACACGTCCCCTGAGATCCACATGAAGAAACTCCTCTCAAAGGGGCTAAGGAGGATATTCCAGATATGTAGGGTCTTTAGGGTTGAAAGTGTCGATAGCCTCCACAGAATTGAGTTCACTATGCTTGAGTGGTACAGAGACGGGACATACATGGATACACTTAAGGAAGCTGAAGATCTCGTCCTTTTTCTTTCATCCTCCCTTCATGAGGAATTTTCAATAAAAAAACGATTCTTTTCTCCTTTTTCCGTGCTCGAGATGGAAGCTCTCTTCCTCGAAAGAGTCGGCATAAATCCTTTCGAATTCGACCGAACTAGCCTTTTCCGTGTGTTAAAAGAAAGGGGGTTTTTGACTGTAAGGGAGGAGGATACTTGGGATGAGATGTTCTTTAAGGTCTTTTTCGAAAAAATAGAACCTCATATTGATAAATCGGTGCCTTATTTTTTGGTGGGCTGGCCCTTGGCAACATCGAGCATGGCAAAGGAAAGAAATGGGAGGGCGGAAAGATTTGAGCTTTATATAGACGGAATAGAGATAGCAAATGGGTACTCCGAGTTACTAGACCCAGAAGAACAAAGAAAGAGGTTTGAGAAAGATAACGAATTACGAAAGTACCTTGGGAAAGATGAGATACCCATCGACGAGGATTTTATCTCTTCCCTTTCCCGAATACCTATCGATTGTTCTGGGGTGGCTTTGGGGATCGAGAGACTCATTATGGTCCTTACTGGCGAAAGGACGATAGATAGTGTAAGCCCATTCAGTCTTTAAAAAAGGTCTTAAAGTGGATAATCCCCAAATATTCTTTCAAAGCGCATGATATTGACTCTGTGTTGGTCGCGTCCGGAAGAAAGGAAAGTATATCATAGGGCCTCTTTGAGGTTTTGTATCCTATAGGCAAGACTATAACATCGAAATATCTGGAGAATATGAGGTTTGCTCTCTTTGCATGGTAAGCGTTCGTTATAAGTAGCACCCGCTTTATCTTTTCTCTTTCGGCTATTTCTTTTGCGGATTTCGCGTTCTCATAAGTGTCTCTACTTTTAGCTTCCAAAAATATGTGCTCTTCTTTTACTCCGAGACTCAAAAGAAGCTTTCTTGCGTAATGGGACTCAGCTTCCCTCTTAAAGATAGAACCACCCGTAAGAATTATGGGCCTTTTTTTTATCTTATAAACCCTAAAGGCAGTTACAGTCCTTTGATAAGCCTCATGAGAAAGCTCCCCAACTCCCGATAACTCGGGTACACCCTCTCGTAAGCCCCCTCCCAAGACAATATAAGCCTCACAATTCTTTATGCTCTCTATGGAGGGAAAAGGGTGGGCACTCTCTAAAGGTTTAAGAAACAGGTTTTTTGTCGGCTCAATGGAAAAGAAATAGATAAGGAGTGCAAAAGATGCACAAAGGATCTTTGTCCTTTTTTTTACAAGGAAGAAGGCGATGATACATAAAAGGATAAAAAGACCGGGCGGCAACAAAAAAGCCGTTATGAACTTTTTAAAAAGGAACAATCAGTTCTCTCCTCTAAATCGGGTAATCAGTTCCTTTATCTTTGGGATTTGGCTTTTTGCGGCTTTTATACCTTCCTCCATGAGCTCTTTCTTTTTCGAGAAATCGAATAAGGATACGTTTCTAACATCAGGTTCTATTATCACATCCGCATATCTCAGTTTCTCTTTGGCCTGTTCAAACATCATGATTGAGATGGACTGGCCGATGATATCCACAATCGAATCTATCTCATGGTTCTTTACGCTACTTAAAAGATTCACCGCTATCACTATGTCAGCACCCTTCCTTTTTGCGATATCACAGGGGATGTTATTTGTCAGTCCCCCATCCACAAGGGTTCTTCCTGCAAAATTCACGGGAGCAAAGATCCCAGGAATAGCACATGATGCCCTTATTGCCCGTGCCAGAGGACCCCGGTCAAGAATTACGGTTTCCCCGGTATTGAGATCAGTTGTAATAGCAAAGAAAGGGATCTTTGTCTCTTCTATCCTTTTTACCTTTGCCTCTCTTTCAACAAAGCTTTCAAGTTTCTGACCTTTAACAAGGCCAAGCTTCGGATCAAGGAGTGAAAAGTCTAAAATATCCGATCTTTCAATTTTGAAGGCTGTCCATTCGAGCTGGAAACTGTCCGGATTTGCTGCATAAAGACCACCGATTAAACTTCCAACACTCGTACCTACGATCATGTGGATCGGTATCTTTTCCTGCTCCAAAACTCGTATCACACCCACGTGAGCGAACCCCTTTGCTGAGCCTCCGCTGAGTACGAGCGCTATTTTCGGTTCTTTTGCTCTTTTAGTCTCAGGAGCGGTAGCACATGATGCCACACAAAGCGCAATAAAGCTCGTAAAAATCCAGTAGATAATTCTCCTTCTCATCTCAGTACCCACTCCTTTGACCCACAAACGGATTGTAAAGTTTTTCTTTCCCTATCGTGCTTTTGGGTGTCTCACCATAGTTATGCCCAGGTGCAACGATTGTGTCATCTGGTAAAACAAATAGTCTTCTCTTTATAGATGTGACAAGCTCATGCCAGGAGCCACCCGCAAGGTCTGTCCTTCCAACGCTTCCAACAAAAAGCGTATCACCCGTAAACACAATTCCGTCCGTGTACAGGCATATGCTACCTGGAGAATGCCCGGGGGTATGGATGACCCTTAAAGAGACATCTCCCACAATAATCCGATCCCCGTCTCTTACCGTTATGTCAGCTGGTGGCGAAGGTTCAGCCCCGAACATACTGAGCATGTAAGGAGACTGATGGATAAGGGAGTAAGCCTCTTTTTCGTGAATTATGATTTTTGCGTTTGTAAGTTCCTTCATTCTCCTATTCCCCATTATATGATCTACGTGCGAGTGAGTATTCACGATATATCTTATTCGGTAATTTCTGCTTTCTGCCTCGTCAAGGATCCTTTCACAGTCTGATGCGGGGTCAATAACGAGCGCTTCCTTCGTTCTTTGGCAGCCGACGATGTAGGCAAATACAGCAAACGATCCAACTTCCATCTGCTTGATGAACATATTTGCCTCCTTAAGCTACGGTTTTACAATTCTCCCTCTAGGGAGTAAAGAGTGGCGAGGAGATTTTTGGACTTTACGTAGATTGAATCGAAACTTTCAGAAAAACGGGCATTTCTTACTGCTTCCAAAAGATATTTCACGGCAGTTTCGGTCTCATTCCGCTTTGCGTGTATGTAACCGCAAAAAAATGCCGCCTTTGCAATGTATTCCATGTAGCGATTTTTTAAAATCTCCCGCCTTTTAAATTTCCAAAGAAGGGATTCCTGTATGTTTTGACTTATCGCTTTATCCATCATCTCTCTCTCTTTCTTTTCAACTGCCTCAATTAGCTCAATAACACCTTTTGCGTATTCATAGACTCTACTAGATATCTCTAAAGCCTCTGCATCCAGGTTTTTTTTTAAATATTCCTCAGCCAACTTGAGATTCGCTTCGACATTCTCGTCCGTTATGGCCTGTATTGTAGTTTGGGGTTTCTTTGGAGGTGGAGTCTTTACTTTCCTTTGGGCTCCGAATGAGAGATTTGCAAGGAGAACAAAGAGGATGGCAAATATGAGAACGAATTGAAAGCCTGATCTTTTCTCCAAAAGGAGCTTTCCTCAAAGTAAGTGGCGGTGCAGGGCCTCGAACCCCGGACTCTGCGGATATGAGCCGCATGCTCTAGCCAACTGAGCTACACCGCCTATTGGGTATATGTTATAATAACCGCGTCTTAAAATCAATCTTTACGGCAAAAAAGGAAGGTATGCTCATTTCGGTCCTTACCCTTTTCCCACGGATTTTCGAGTCTCCACTCAACGAGAGCATAATAAGGAAAGCGAAGGAAAAAAGGCTTGTGAGTTTTAACATCATAAATATCAGGGACTTTGCAACGGACCCCCACAGGACCTGCGACGATTACCCGTACGGAGGCGGGCCTGGGATGGTCATGAAGATAGAACCTCTATATAGGGCAATAGAGTACGTAAAGACGAATTTTGGAGAGGCTAGGTTCATTCTTCTTACACCCCAAGGAAGATTGCTCACTTGGGAAGTCTGCGAGAAATTGGCCAGCTTAGACCATATTTGTCTCATATGCGGGAGATACGAGGGTGTGGATGAAAGGATCTTGGAATTTGTAGATGATGAAATATCTATTGGAGACTATATTCTTTCCGGGGGAGAGCCCGCGGCAATCGTAGTTATAGATGCCGTTGTTAGACTTTTGCCGAAAGTTCTAGGAAATGAGGATTCTAAAGTTACTGAGAGTTTTCGGGAATATCTTCTTGAACACCCCCAGTACACAAGACCCGAAAATTTCATGGGTTTGAGAGTCCCTCCCGTTCTTCTTTCCGGAAACCATGAGGAGATAAGAAAGTGGAGGCGGAAGGAGTCGATAAGAAAGACTATCCTTAGGCGTCCCGACCTCATGGAGCGCTTCGTACCTACCGAGGAGGATAGAAAATTTATAAAAGAGATTATGGAGGAGATACCTTTTTGAATCTATCAGTAGCAGTTATACATTATCCTGTCTATAACAAAAATCGCGAAATCATCGCAACAAGCGTAACTGGGATTGAGATTCACGACTGTGCACGCACGTGCATGACTTTTAACGTGAACTTGTGCTATATTGTAACCCCACTTGAAAAGCAAAGAGAGATAATAGAAAAGATGAGGGAACACTGGGTATCGGGATACGGGTTTAAGTACAATCCTTTGAGGGCCCAGGCTCTAAGCATAGTAAGGACAGCTCCTTCATTGGAGAAGGTTCTTTCAGAGCTCAAAGAGTTAGATCCTGGATTGCTCGTTGTTGGAACTTCTGCAAAAAGAAGGGAAAGTAAAAACCTAACCTATGAAGAATTTTATGAAATGCTAACAGAAAGAAAAATTAGTGCCCTTCTCCTTTTTGGAACGGGCTGGGGCCTCACAGACGATACTGTGAGCATGTGCGACAGGATGTTGGAACCTATCTCCGGGCTTGGTAATTATAACCATCTTTCGATGCGGGTGGCGATGGGCATAATTCTCGACAGAATATTTAACCCCCGAGGAGGGAAAAAATGAGCGATATAGTCGATATGATCGAAAAGGAGCACATGAGGCTCGATCTTCCAGAGATCCACCCCGGTGATAACGTTAAGGTTTATACTAGGGTCCAGGAAGGTGACAAAGAGAGAGTTCAGGTCTTCGAGGGAGTAGTTATATCAGTGAGGGGTGGAAACACAAGGAGAACTTTCACCGTAAGAAAGATATCGCATGGAGTTGGAGTTGAGAAAACGTTCCCTTTCCATTCCCCCATTATCGAAAAGATAGAAGTCCTTGGAAGGAGTAAGGTAAGAAGGGCAAAGCTTTACTACTTAAGGGAGCTCAAAGGGAAAGCCGCAAAGTTAAAAGAGAAAAGGCAGTGATGGAATGTCGCCTCGAGGGCTTGATATCAGGCGTCGATGAGGCCGGAAGGGGCCCAGTTGCTGGTCCCTTGGTCTCTGCCTGCGTTGTCTGGTCTTGCATTCCTAAAAAAAACGAAACGATAAAAGACTCAAAATTGATGAAGGAAAAGGAAAGGGAAGAAGCTTTCTTCTGGATACTGAGAAATGCTTATAGAGTCGGGATAGGAATTTCCTCGATCGAAGAGATAGAAATGCTCAACATCCAAAATGCCACCCTTTTGGCGATGGAGAGAGCCATTGAGAATACGGGTGTTCAAGCGGATCTTCTCCTTATAGACGGTAACAAAAAGCCAGCCCGGTTTAAGAACGGAAAATGTGTTATAGGTGGAGACAGAAAATGTTTCTTTATTGCATGCGCTTCTATTGTTGCAAAGGTCGTAAGGGATTCAATAATGAAGCTATACAACGAGCTCTATCCCCTTTACGGTTTTAAAAAAAACAAAGGCTATCTTACACCAACCCATAAAAGGGCCATAGAGCTTTACGGAGTTTGCCCTATCCATAGGAAGAAGTTTCGCGGCGTAAGGGAGTATATTTGAAGGGTTCGCAAAGAGAAAAAGGTATGGAGGGTGAGGAGCTCGCAATAAATTACCTCAAGAAGGATGGTTACAAAATAATTGAACGAAACTACAGAAGTCCATTTGGAGAAATCGATATCATAGCAATATCAGGAGATGTATTGGTCTTTGTAGAGGTAAAGAGAAGGGATTCAAAGACATTTGGTAACTCACTGTCGGCAATTACCGAGGATAAGAAGAAAAAGATAGTGATGACCGCCCTTTACTATTTAAAGAAGGAAAAAAAGGAGGCAAAGAAGGTACGGTTTGATGTTGTGGGGATTGACGAAAAAAGTGTAAAGATCGTTAAAAACGCCTTCACCGTGGACTGGACATGAAAGAAGAAATTATAAGGGGACTCCTTACGGGTGTAAAAGATGGAACCATATCTATTGAGGAAGCTTTAAGGAGCTTACGCGACCTGCCTTACCAGGACCTCTTCCATACAAAGGTTGATCACCATAGGGAATTCCGTAAAAAAATGCCCGAAGTTATTTACGGAGAGGGGAAAAGTGTAAACCAGATAATCGATATAATTCGAGCCATGAGGCAGAAAGGCGAAGAAGTACTGGCAACGAGAATCTCTCAAAAAGTAGGAAAGGTTTTAAAAGAGAGCTTTCCTGAAGGAGAGTACTTTTCAGATGCTAGATGCTTTATGATAAAAACCGAAAAAAGGACCACAGGAAAAGGTCTCATACTCATAATAAGTGCCGGAACGAGCGATATGCCTGTTGCGGAAGAGGCCTATGTAACATCCATCTTTTTTGGGAATGAAACTGAAAGACTTTACGATGTTGGAGTGGCAGGCATACATAGGCTTTTCGAAAATATTGAGCTTTTAAGAAAGGCTCGAGTGATAATAGTGGTTGCTGGTATGGAAGGGGCCCTTCCCTCTGTTGTTGCTGGGGTGGTCGGTGTGCCTGTTATAGGGGTTCCGACAAGCGTTGGGTACGGTGCGAGCTTTTCTGGACTGTCTGCCCTTCTTACTATGCTAAATTCTTGTGCAACGGTTGCTGTTTTTAACATCGACAACGGCTTTGGAGCAGCGTATTTCGCGACCCTCATAAATAGGCTATGAAGGTTCTCTATATAGACTGTGTATCTGGCCTTAGCGGTGATATGCTTGTCTCCGCTTTTATCGACGCCGGATTTCCGCAAGAAGAGGTCGAAAGGGCTTTAGGTGCCTTACCTATCAAAGCTCCCAAAATCACCCAAGAAAAAGTAGTTCTGGGTCCCATAAGAGGGGTTCGGATAAAAATCGAAAGGAGCAATTCTTTCTTTACTTGCGACGAAATGTTAGACATCGTTTCTCGAACGACTATTGATGAAAAAATTAAATCCGACGTTACTGGCATGTTAAACGTACTTTTCGATGCTGAAGCAAAAATTCACGGGGTCGCAAAAGAAGACCTTCACCTCCACGAGCTTGCGGACATAGACACCCTTTTGGATTTCCTTCTCGTTGCCTCGGCAGTGGCTTATTTCGGAATTGAAAAAATTTTTGTTGGAAGTATACCTCATGGGTCTGGTATTTTGCGCACATCCCACGGGCTTCTGCCAAATCCACCTCCCCTCACTTTGGAGATCCTTAAAGGATTTCCATCTATCTTCAAGAACTCTACTTACGAACTTACAACACCAACTGGTGCGGCTATTGTAAGGTATTATGCCAATCCCACTGAACCATTCCCAGGGATGCGAATCTCTGTAGTAGGTTACGGTTTTGGAAACTACGAGATGGAAGAACCGGACATCCTAAGGGTGTTTATAGGAGAACAGGATGCGTCTTATCTATCGGAAAAAGTGTACGTAATAGAATTCGATATCGACGATATGGATATGGAGTACACGGGCTTGCTTTCAGAGAGGTTAAGAGGACTTGGTGCCCTTGACGTTCTTACTTTTCCCGTTTTCATGAAGAAGGGAAGGGTGGGCTTAAGATTCTCCGTAACTGCAACTAAAGAAAAACTTGAGGATTTGATCGATAGAATATTTGAAGAGAGTACCACTTTCGGACTTAGGATAAGGGAGGAATCCAGAAGGGTTCTAAGAAGAGATGAAAGGATAGTGAAGTGCAAGTACGGCGAAGTACGAATAAAGGTGGGATACGGAAAGCAAAATAGGGTACTTAAGGAACACATAGAGTACGATGACGTAAAAAGGATCTCAGAAGAGTACGGTCTCCCCTATAGGATAGTCCTAGATGAAGTGAAAAAGGAGCTTTACAAGGAAAAATAGTAGATATTTACTCGGAAAGTGTGAATTTTATGTCGCAAATCATCTTTCCTGTGGCTTTTGAAATTTTCTCAATCAGGTTCGCTTTAATGTACTCCATATGGGAGAGGTAAGCGGGATCTTCGATTTCGACATAGAGCACGTTCTTTTTGACCCTTATTGGGTGAGCGTACCTGGCAAACCTTTCTCCAACGATCTTTTCCCATTCCGTGAATAGTTTAAGAGACTTTATATCGTCGCAGATCCTCTTTCTCTTTAATATCTTTGTCAACACGTCCCTAATTGGCGTGAAATTCTTCATTCTTCTTTTATCCTCGGGAAAAGGGGCGGAATCTTTCTTATTTCTGAGAGGTCGTCGAGTTTAAAAAATGCTTTCTCTCTATCAAATTGGGTCTTTTCTATCGGATTCTGGATACCGATTGCCCTCCATATAGCGTTCGATTTCTCAGGCATAAAGGGATAGAGTAAAACCCCAACAAGTCTCAATCCGTTCCAAAGGTTAAAAAGTACTGTCTTAAGCCTTGAGTCATCCTCCTTTGCAAGTCTCCATGGCGCCTCCGAATCAATGTACCTATTGAGATGGCTTGTTATTTCAAAAACACACTTTATGGCCCTGTAAAAGGAAAGGGTCTCCATCTCCTTTTCGTAGTGAGCTACAAGTTCAAGGATTTTACTTTCCAAAAATTCGTCTTGGCCAGTTTTCTTTTCCGGGCCTTCTATCTTTCCCTTCGAATATCTTTCAATCATTGTTATGCTTCTGCTTAAAAGATTTCCAAGATCATTGGCGAGATCTCCATTTATCCTTTGAACGATTGCCTTTTTGGAAAAATCTCCATCCAAGCCGAAGGGAACCTCTCTAAAAAGGAAAAATCTAAACTCATCTACCCCGTATTCCTTAACTATCTCCGTGGGATCCACAACATTTCCCAACGATTTCGACATCTTCTGTCCCTCTATTGTCCACCAACCATGGGCAAAGATCCTCTTCGGAGGTGGAAGACCGTAGGACATAAGAAATATTGGCCAGTATATGGCATGAAATCTGAGTATATCCTTTCCGATAAGATGGACGTCACAGGGCCAAAACGAGTTAAAAAGCTCATTATCTTCAAGGAAACCTATCCCGGTAAGATAATTTGTCAGAGCATCGAACCAAACGTAGATTGTGTGTTTAGGGTTAAAAGGTACCGGTATACCCCAGCTTAGGCTCGTCCGGCTCACACTCAAATCTCTAAGACCGCCTTTGACGAAGCTTACAACTTCATTGTATCGAATCTCAGGAAGCACAAAGGACGGGTTCTCTTTCAGAAAGTCCAAAAGTCTATCAGTGTAGGAAGAGAGTCTGAAAAAATAGCTCTCCTCTTTGAGTCTTTGAGGAACCCTTTGGCAGTCCGGACACTTTCCGTTTACGAGCTGGAATTCCGTGTAGAAACTTTCGCAGTACACACAGTACCAATCCTCGTATTCACCGAGGTAGATGTCTCCTTTTTCGTACACAGTCTGGAATATGTGCTGGACAACCTTTTTGTGCCTCTCTTCTGTAGTTCTTATGAAGCCCGTGTTCGATATGTTGAGCACCTTCCACAGTTCGACAAAGTTCATAACCATTTTGTCCGCAAGCTCCTTTGGTTTCATATTCTGCGCGTAAGCTGCCTTCTCAGCCTTCTGTCCATGTTCGTCAGTACCTGTGAGGAAAAACACTTCGTAGCCGCAAATCCTTTTGAATCTCGCCATAACGTCGGCTGCAATAGTTGTGTAGGCATGTCCTATGTGGGGAACGTCGTTTATGTAGTAGATGGGAGTGGTGATATAAAAGTTGCCTTTCATTTTTCCTCTTGCCTTTCTTGATCATCGACTAGTTTTACTTTTTCAGCCGGAAGAGTAAGTTCCCTTCCATCCTCCATCTGCACGGTCAAAGTGCGAAGAAGAGGGTTCTGCTTAACAATCCTTCCAACATCAGTTCCAATAGTTACCATCTTACCGATTTTAGGTAGCTCCCTTTTATACTCCATATACATCTCGTATTCGTAGGCAAGGCAACACATTAGCCTTCCGCAAACCCCGGATATCTTCGAAGGGTTAAGCGCAAGATTCTGTTCCTTTACCATCTTTATAGAAACAGTAAAAAAGGAATTTAGGAACTTCTTGCAGCATACCACATCTCCACAGTTTCCCAATCCCCCTATAATTTTTGCTTGGTCTCTCACCCCAACTTGCCTAAGCTCTATTCTTACCCTAAACTCCCTTGCAAGCTCTTTTACAAGTTCCCTAAAATCGACCCTTGTTTCGGAATAGAAGTAGAAGATGAGCTTTGTCCCACCGAATAGATACTCGGCGCAAAGAAGCTTCATAGGTAACTTAAACTCCTCGATTTTTTTTCTGCAGAACTCCATTGCGTACCCTAATCTTCCTTCAAGTACGCAAAAATCAGAAATCTCTTCAGGGGATGCCTTTTTTACGATCTTGGGAACACTTTCCTCACTTCCTTTTTCACTTTCGCGAACATCCGTTATGATCTCCCCTATTGAGAGCCCTTTTTCAAGTTCTAAGACAACTATATCCCCTTTTTTCACCTCATCATTCGCCTCTACTTCCACAATTGAAGGAAAGCCCTTAAGTTTCACGTAGCAAGTCTTCATTCTTCCTCGCATAAAGAGTAAATCAGATTTTCAAAGGCCAACCACCTATTCACGTTATTTTTTAGCGCACGCATGGTGTAAATAACCATTTCCATCTTTTCCCTCAGTCTTTGTCCATCAAGCCTATCCCTTAGTAGATCAACAGAGTCTTTATTATATAATCGGTCAACGTCTTTTGTCATACTGTACACGAACTGATCCCTAAGTATTCCAAGTAGCGAGTAGAGGTAGATATCGCAATCACTGGCCGAAATCTCTTGCGAAATAAGACTAATGTCCATAGAGCTTCTCTTTACGCCTAATACGCATTCAAAAAGCCTTCTCCTCCTCTTTATATTTGCCTCGTCTGTCCAGAATTCAGCTAAGGCAAAACTTCCAAAGGATACATTTGAAATGATCTCCGCTTTCTTCTCGTCAAGATTTCTCCTCTCCACTAGATACTGTTTAAGAAGACTTACCTCTATAGGAGAAAACGGGATTCTCGTGCACCGAGACCTAATTGTAAGAGGAATCTTTTCCTCCTGGGAGGTTATAAGGATAAAGACGTTAAATTGCTTAGGTTCTTCGAGTGTTTTAAGAAGCGCTCCTAAAGCATCGAAACTCATAAGGTGAGCGTCATCAAAAACGATAACCCTTGTCTCACTGAGGTACGGACGGTTCTCAGCCAATTCTATGACTTCCCTCACGTGCTCTACACTTATCGGCTTATTTGCCCCACCGAGTAAAAGAAGATCCGGATGGGTCCCTCTCTCAATCCACTTACAAGAAGGGCAATTATCATCACCCCTTTGGGAGCTGCACATAAGACGTTTAGCGAAACATAAAGCCAATCTCTTTTTACCTATTCCAAATGGCCCTGAAAGAAGAAGTGCGTGGGGTAGTCTTCCGTTTTCCATATAACCGAATAGCATGGCTTTCTGTTTTTCGTGTCCAACGATCTCAGAAGATTCCGTATTTTTTAAGTCTTTCATCGATGAGGCATCTTATCTCTTCCTTTAATATATGCTTATCCTTTGCTCCGTCTAGTACGACGAACCTCTCAGGCTCGGAACGCGCAATCTCAAGGTAACCGTTTCTAACCTTTTCGTGAAATTCCTTTTTTTCGTTCTCGAACCTATTCTGAGTTCTTTTCCTCCGCAAACTGGAATCTACATTGCAATCAAGCAAAAAAGTCAAGTGCGGTTTGAGATTTCTTGTAGCGATGGTATTGAGATAGTTAATTAGGTTTAAATCGATCCCCCGTCCATACCCCTGATAGGCCAATGTGGCATCAGTAAAACGATCGCACAGAACCATTTTACCTTGGTTTAAAGAAGGCAGAATAACTTCTTCTATGTGCTGTATTCTCTGGGCTATTACAAGGAAAAGTTCCGCATAGGGTGAGATCTTGAGTCTCCCGTTAAGTAGTATCGATCTTACTTTCTCGCCGAGATCTGTGCCCCCGGGCTCCCTAGTTTTTACAACCTTAAATCCCCTTTTTCTGAGATATGATTCCAGATAGCGTACTTGTGTGGTCTTTCCCGACCCCTCAATGCCCTCGAACGTAACAAAAAAAGACATTTACTTCGTAACCCTTTCGATGTACTCACCTGTTCTCGTGTCTATCTTTATTAGATCCCCCTCGTTTATGAAGAGTGGGACTTGTAGAGTGAAACCGGTCTCGAGGGTTGCTGGCTTTGTCGCGCTCTGGGCGGTGTCTCCTTTAAATCCGGGTTCCGTTTTAACAACCTTTAGATCTACGAAGTTAGGAAGTTCGACACCTATAGGATTCCCTTTGTAGAAAGAAACCGTTATAGTTAGACCCTCACTTAGAAAGTATTTCGCCTCACCTAAATTTTCCTCATCTATGAAGAGCTGGTCAAAGGTATCCTGATCCATGAAGTAGTACCTGGTCCCTTCCTTATATAGATACTGCATCCTCTTTTCCTCCAGTTCTAGAAGCTCCACCTTTTCTCCCGATCGGAAGGTAAGATCGAGGACATTTCCGGTGATCAAGCTTTTAACCCTGGTTCTTACGAAGGCTCCTCCCTTACCGGGCTTCACATGCTGAAAGTCAACTATGACTGATGGTTCTCCGTTCACTAGAATTTTAAGTCCTTTTCTAAATTCAGAGGTTGATACGAGCATCTTCCCTCCCTAAACCAAAAATAGATCTTTTCTTAGCGCAGTAAGAACGGTAGGGTATCCCTCCCGTATAAGAACCATATCTTCTAGTCTTACCCCCCCAACATTTGGAATGTAAATCCCGGGCTCTATGGTTATAACCATATTCTCCTCTAGGATAGACTCGCAAAGATCGTTTATTTGAGGAAGTTCGTGAACGGAAAGACCGATACCATGTCCTGTTCCATGTCCGAAGTAATCTCCGTATCCTCTTTCGCGTATGTAAGTTCTTACGATGGAATCTATTTTTTTTGCAGGGACCCCCGCTTGCAAGGCCTCTATAGCTTTTTCCTTAGCCTCATAAACTATTTGCCTTATCTCTTTGAGGACTTTAGTTGGTTCCCCAAAAAAGACCGTACACGTCTCATCGCTGCAATACCCTTCGTATTGGGCTCCGAAATCAATAATGAGTACGTCTCCCTCTCTTATTCGTCTTTCCGATGGTCTTGCATGGGGGTAGGCAGTCCTTTCGCCCGATGCCACAATGGTCTCAAAAGAAGGTCTTTCCGCCCCCATCCTTTGCATTTCGAAGTCGAGCTCGCAGGCCAGTTCCTTTTCGGTTATTCCGGCTTTTATTTTCTCATAGACTCTTATAAATGCTTCTTCCGCTATTCGAATGGCCTTTCTTATCTTGTCTATCTCCTCGGGCTCTTTTATCTTTCTTATGTCGTCAATTTCATTTTTCAGTGGGAGAATTTCGCATTCTTTAAGCTTCTTTTTCCACTCCTCATAAATGGCATAACTTGTGTAGTTAGATTCAAAGCCAATACGTTTGAGTCCATAATCGTTTACGATTTCCGGGAGAGGATCTTTCTCTCTTCCTTTTTCCAATACAATTAAACCCTGTACAGAGTCTTTCGCGTAAGTTATGTACCTGAAATCTGTAATCAGGAAGACATCTCCTCTCGTTACGAGAAGAAGTCCTTCTGAGCCCCTAAATCCAGAAAGATAAAAGATGTTTTCGGGACTTTTCAAAAGGATCCCATCAAGTCCGTATTTCGAGAGCAGATCTTTTACTTTCTCAATCCTTTGAGCTTTCATGTCTTGAATTGAGGACTATAAAACCTTTCTTGTGACGATCTCTTTGATTTTTGATATGGTTCCTTTCTTTTCGAGTTCCCCTTTTAGCGCCAGCAGTCTTAGTCTTATGTCTTCCCTTTCTGGCTGCATCGCCGAAAGATATTCGTAAATCTCTAAAGCTTTCTGTTTTAGTCCCTGCTTGAGATATATCTCGGCTAGGGTAACTGAGTAGAGGATCTCCCTTCCCACGGACGATAATTAAAAATCAAGTATGGGGAAAAATCAAGCAAAACTAAAAACTTATGGATTACGGTCCAAATAGTAGTGGATGCCAAGTGGGGTTTCCTTTGCTACCCTAAAGTATCTCCTTTTGATCCACAGAGAAAGGGTTACAAGATTTATAAGCACCGGTACCTCGACAAGGGGCCCTATTACAGCCGCAAAAGCCTGACCTGACTCTATCCCGAAAACTGCAACAGCAACCGCTATGGCAAGCTCAAAGTTATTGGAGGCAGCCGTAAAAGAGAGGGTTGCTGCCTGCGCATAGTGGGCTCCGGCTTTTCCGCTCATAAAGAAGGACACGATGAACATTATTATAAAGTAGGCAAAAAGGGGTAGGGCTACTATCAGTACGTCGTAAGGTATTTTCACTATGTACTCACCTTTGAGCGAAAACATAACGACTATAGTGAAAAGGAGAGCAATCAACGTTATTGGGCTAATTTTGGGGATGAATCTCTCGTGGTACCAAGTTTTCCCTTTGAGCCGTACGAGGCTAAAACGAGTGATTATTCCGGAAATAAAAGGGATGCCTAAATAGATAAAGACACTTTTTGCTATCTGAGAGATCGTGATATTCACAAGAGTCCCTCTGAACCCGAAAAGAGGTGGTAGCACAGTTAAAAAAAGATAAGCGTAAATAGAGTAAAAAAGGACTTGAAATATGGAATTGAAAGCTACAAGGCCAGCGCAATACTCGGTATCTCCCTGCGCAAGCTCGTTCCAGACTATCACCATGGCGATGCAACGCGCAAGCCCGATCATTATAAGACCAGCCATGTATTCTGGATAGTTTCGCAAAAATACGATTGCGAGGATAAACATGACAATCGGGCCGACTACCCAATTCTGGATAAGTGAAAGAGTCAAAACTCTAACATTCTTGAAGACCTCCCTTAACTCCTCGTACCTAACCTTAGCAAGGGGAGGATACATCATGAGAATGAGGCCTATCGCTATGGGTATATTTGTCGTATCTACTTGAAATCTATCCCAAAACTCAGCGATTCCCGGGAATAGATAGCCAAAAAATACACCGCCCGACATGGCCAAAAATATCCAAACCGTAAGGTATCTGTCAAGGAGAGAAAGTTTCTTTGTCAAGTCTTCATTCCCCATATCTCCTCCGCCTTTTTCGATTCGCCACTATCATAAAAAGCGATCGGGGTTGAGGCTACCTTTTCGGATAGACGGATACCATGTGCAAACTTTCCGCGTCAACACCATTTTTTTCTTTTTTTGAGAAGAACGGGACTCTGGTATAATCTATTTGTACCTATGGAAGGGAGTGGAATTTTAAGGCTCCTTGAAAAGTATGGACAGACCCACATAATAGATCACTTAATTACCCTTCCAGGTAAAAAAAGAGAGCTACTTTTGGAGAACCTAAAACGCGTTGATTTTGCTTTCATAAATAAGATTTACTCTGAGGAGAAATCGAAAAGAAAAGAACCTCTAAGTCTAAAAGACCTAATGCCTCCAGAAGTTATAAAACGTCCCTCAAAGGACGAAGAAAGAGCCACTGAAAGGAGGGCAAGGGTTTTAGGAGAAGAGCTTTTGAAGCAAAAAAAAGTAGCCTGTCTTTTAGTTGCGGGAGGACAAGCAACAAGACTCGGTCTTAATTCACCAAAGGGTTTTTTTTCTATAACTCCGGTTAAGAACAAGACTTTCTTCCAACTTTTCGCCGAGAGAATTTTTGCCATCTCAAAAAAGTATGAAACGAGGATTCCTTTCCTTGTCATGACTAATCCTGAAAGCTCGGTAGAGGTCTACCGTTTCTTCGAAGATAACAAGTTTTTTGGGCTAGAAAAAGATGATCTCATCATCTTCGAGCAAGATATGTTACCCGTCCTAACGAGGGATGGGAAAATAGTTTTAAAAAATGAGACAGAGGTGCTTTTTAGCCCCAATGGCCACGGAAACTCTATAAAAAAGCTCTGCGAGCTAGGAATCGTGGATACCCTCCGTGATGAGGGATTCGAATATCTCTTCTACTTTCAGGTTGACAACCCCCTTGTAAAGATTGCAGATCCTGTTTTTTTGGGATACCACAGGATGTATGGTGCGGATGTGTCTATAAAGGTTGTAAGGAGAAGAGAAGGAGAAAAGATGGGAGTCTATTTAAAGGTTGCGGGAAAACCCGCAGTGATTGAGTATTCTGAGCTCAGCCCCTATCTATCTTCAGTGCGGGATGAAAACGGTGAATTAAAGTTTTGGGCCGGAAATACCGCCATGCATGTATTTTCCATCGAATTCATACGGAGGATTAAGGAGAATCTTTCCGACCTACCTTATCATTTAGCGGAAAAAAAAGTACTTATCGATGGACGGTACATGGATGTCGTCAAATTTGAAACCTTCGTCTTCGATTCTTTCAGATGGGCAGATAAAGTTTGCGCTTTGGAAGTCTTAAGGGAAGAGGAATTCTCTCCTGTAAAAGATAAAGATGGCCCATCATCGCCCCATGCTGCAAGGAAAGCGATGTCTGATCTATATAAAAAGTGGTTACAATCTATAGGGATTGAAGTGAGAAGCGATGTTTACGTTGAGATAAGCCCTCTTTTTGCCCTCGATTTTGAAGAGTGCTCGGAAAAATTGAAAGGCAAACATCTAAGGATAGAAAAGGATACATACATTGGATAGGAGGTCTAAATGGAAGTAATAAAGCAGCTAACCTATAAGGATACTACCCTTAGGATAATAAAAGGTGATATCACAGAGAGTAGCGTAGATGCCATAGTGAATGCCGCGAATTCTTACCTCAAACATGGAGGAGGAGTTGCAGCAGCTATTGTGAGAAAGGGTGGAAAGATAATACAAGAAGAGAGCGATAGAATCGGTTACGTACCTGTCGGCTCTTGCGCAATAACATCGGCGGGAAATCTCAAGGCAAAATATGTGATCCATGCGGTAGGTCCAAGATGGGGGGAGGGGGATGAACATAACAAGCTAAGAAGCGCAGTAAGAAGTGCACTCGAAATGGCAGAGGACAGAGGCTTAAAATCGATATCGATGCCTGCAATAAGTGCAGGAATATTTGGATTTCCAAAAGATGAGTGCGCAAAGATCATAACGGAAGAGATATGGAACTTCGTACGGGAAAAAAGGGTAAGCCTAAAAGAGATTAATGTGTACCTCATGGATGAGGAGATAATCAACCATTTCCTCTCCGAGTTTGAGAGTTTAGAAAAGACTTTAATGGGGAAGAAAGATGGATGAAAAAAGAAGACTACTAGAAATTTTAAAAACCTTATCCTATGAAGAGGGCGAGTTCATCTTAAAAAGCGGAAAAAAAAGCACCTATTACATTGATGCGAGAGAAACTACTCTCAATCCTGAGGGAATGTACCTTACGGGTCTTATACTGTACGAGGAGGTAAAAAGAATGGGTGATGTCTCAGCTGTTGGTGGTGTGAGTGTAGGGGCAGATCCCTTGGTTTGCGCAACCGTTCTTTACGCTTATTCAAAGGGAGATCCTATTAAAGGTTTTTTCATAAGAAAGGAACCAAAAGGTTACGGCAAAAATCTATGGATAGAGGGGGGAAAAAATTTAGTCAAAGGAGAAAAGGTCGTTATACTTGAGGACGTTGTAACGACAGGTGGTTCGTCGGTAAGGGCAGCGGAGATAGCCGAAAAAGAAGGCCTCCTAGTAAAAGGTATCATTGCACTTATAGATAGGGAGGAAGGTGGAAAAGAAGAAATCGAATCGAGAGGCTATGGGTTTCGAAGCGTCTTTACTATAAAGGATCTCAAAAGTTAAGAGGGTCTACTTATAACATCCCCTATGTGATATAAAAGCTCTTTCCTGCCTGTCCTGTCTTTGGCCGAAACGAAAAAAACTGGAACAGTACCTAGTAACTTTTCAAATTCTCTTCTCCTTATCGCCAGTTCGCTTTTAGAAACCTTGTCTATCTTATTGACCGCAAAAGAGAAAGGGATATTTCTCAAATTGAGCCAACTAAGTGCCAGACTGTCGAGTTCATCGAAGTTTCGCCTAACATCAAAAACCCATATGAGCCTTTTTAACAGGGGATTATTTTGTACGTAAGAGTCAATCATCCTTTCCCATCCCTCGTATATACTCTTTGAGATCCGTGTGTATCCGAATCCCGGAAAATCTGAAATTATCATCACGCTTTTTTTCCCTCTATACTCGTACTCTGCCTTGTAAAGGTTTATAGTTTTTGTGGCACCCGGAGAAGAGCTCGTCCGCGCCAGCTTTCTCAAAAGTAGACAATTTATGAGGGAAGATTTGCCAACGTTTGATCTTCCTATAAATCCGACCTCTAACATTTGACAGAACCTTCTCTCTGTGTGATCAACTATACGTTTTAGAAACTCCGCGTTTAGGATTCGCACGTAATTACTTTTATCTAAACTTTTTCTTCGACTCAACAGCAAAGAACTTGATTTCAGACCCCCTTGTGGTAAAATCTTTTCTGTTTTATGGGCTTGTACTTCTTACTTTTCTCCCTGAGGGATAAGCCCAAAAGTGGGAATGGCGGTAGCCTACGAATTTTTCATAAGACCAAAAAACAGCCCAGAAAAGAGTCTGTTTCGGCAGGATTCGTGTTTTTGATCGTTAGCTCCTTTGAGAATAACGCTCTCTGTGCTGTACGGCAAAAACAGGCCGCCTTTAAAAGCCAGGAGGTGTAGCTAAACTACAAAAATGAGTAAGCTAGGGGTCGAAATACCATGCCCAAGGCCTTAATAACAGGAATCACTGGTCAGGACGGATCTTACCTTGCGGAGTATCTTCTCTCGAAGGGTTATGAGGTACACGGGCTTATCCGCCGCGCAAGTACTTTCAATACATCACGAATAGATCATATATACGTCGATCCTCACATCCCGGGCGCAAGACTATTCCTACATTATGGAGACCTATCCGATTCGGGAGAGCTCACCGAGCTCATATATAACATCCGCCCAGATGAAGTTTACAATCTAGCAGCCCAAAGCCACGTTCGTGTCTCGTTCGATATGCCCGAATACACAGGGGACATAACGGCTTTAGGCACAACAAGACTTCTTGAAGCAATAAGGAGAAGCGGAATAAAAACCAGGTTCTACCAAGCATCTTCTTCAGAAATGTTCGGAGCATCTCCTCCACCCCAAAACGAAAAGACACCTTTTTGTCCTAGAAGTCCTTACGCAGCTGCCAAGGTTTACGCATACTGGATGACAGTCAATTACAGAGAGGCTTACGGACTCTTTGCATGTAATGGGATACTCTTCAATCACGAAAGCCCAAGAAGGGGTGAAACATTCGTATCTAGAAAGATAACGAGGGCGATTGCCCACATTCTTGCAGGAAAGCAAAAAAAGTTATATCTCGGTAACCTAAACGCCAAGAGGGACTGGGGTTTTGCTCCTGAGTACGTCGAAATGATGTACCTTATGCTTCAACAGGATAGCCCTGATGACTATGTTGTGGGCACAGGGGAAAGCCACTCGGTCAGAGAATTTGTAGAAAAGGCGTTTTTTTACGCCGGAATAGAAATAGAGTGGAAAGGTTGTGGCATAGAAGAAAAAGGGATCGTCAAATCTGTGAGTGATACGGTTTCCCCCTGTGGTGAACTACCCATTAAGCCATCTCAGATAGTAATAGAGATCGATCCCCGCTACTTTAGGCCAACCGAAGTAGACCATCTAAGGGCTGACATAACAAAGGCTAAAGAGAGATTAAATTGGCAACCCCGAACAACTTTTGAGGAGCTCATAATGATAATGGTCGATTACGATATGAAGCTGCTTGGCCTTAATCCTCCAGGTAAGGGAATAAAAGCATGTCAGGAGAAAGGGTTTTTCTATACTGGACACGAACTGACATATATTCCGAATAGCGGTTGTGGGTAATTCGGAGAATCTTTGTTAACATGTCCAAAAACGGAAAATGCTTGTTTCCATAGGCGCAATCAGATATGTGTTAAACTTCAAGAACCCGTAAGGGGCTAACTAATGGCCATCGGAAAAGAATCTAAAATCCTCGTTTTGGGCGGGACAGGAATGGTAGGCAGTGCGCTTATAAGGAGGCTCATAGAAAAAGGTTACAGAAACATCATTTCGAACTATTATTCAAAAAAACCTGACCCCGATTTGCAAGGAAGAGTCTCTTTTTTCGAATTGGATTTAACAAGACAGGATGAGACGGAAGAGTTCTTTTTCCGGCATAAGCCGGATTACGTCTTTCTTGCTGCCGCAAAAGTAGGAGGAATCCTTGCAAATAGTACTTACAAAGCGGAGTTCCTATATGAGAATTTGGCTATTGCCCTCCATACGATTCGCGCATCATTCACCACCGGTGTGAAAAAGCTTTTAAACCTTGGCTCATCTTGTATCTATCCAAAACATGCGCCTCAGCCTATGAAAGAGGAGTATCTTCTTACAGGAAGTTTAGAACCCACAAACGAACCATACGCGATCTCCAAAATTGCGGCGATAAAACTCGTGAGGTACTATAACGAGCAGTATGGGACAAACTTCATCTCCGTCATGCCAACGAACCTTTATGGTCCAAACGATAATTTCAATTTGGAGACGTCCCATCTAATTCCCGCACTTATCCGGAAGTTCCATCTTGGAAAACTTTTGGAGAATGGAGACTTCGAGAGCATAAGGAGGGATCTTAAAAGGTACCCCATCGGGTTCGGGCTCGAAAAAAGGATCGATTTTAAAGATAAATCGAGTATCGTTTCTGCCTTAGATGAGGTCGGGATAAAGATGGACAGGGATAAAGTAAGGGTAATTGTCTGGGGGTCGGGCAATGTTTATCGAGAATTCTTACATGTCAATGATCTGGCGGATGCCTGCACTTATCTAATGGAAGAGATAGATGCATGGGATATGTGCTATTCTCATCCTAGAAACAAGGATAAAAAAGTTGTTCAACCGGCTTTCGAACTTCCTGACTATTTCGTAAATGTGGGAACGGGTGAAGATCTATTGGTGAGGGATCTCGCAAAACTAATAAAAGAGATTGTGGGCTTTAAAGGTGAGATTGATCAGGACCTTTCAAAACCCGACGGAACACCAAGAAAGCTTTTAGATGTAAGTAGGATGAGGAATCTTGGGTGGCAACCGAGGATATCCCTAGAAGAAGGAATTAAGAAGACTTATATTTGGTATTTGGACTCCCAGACACAGTTACAAGTTTTTTAGTTCGGCTCTTTTTGGACTTTCAAGTAACCCCACTCGCGTACGTACCCGAACTTCTAACAGATTTTCCAAAAATAGACTGGTCTTCCTAGAAAGTAGTAAGTGATCCTAAGACTCGGAAGCGTCGGTGACGACGTAAGGAAACTACAGGCCAAACTGAAAGATCTTGGACTGTATGCTGGGCCCATCGATGGGATTTTCGGTGGAGCAACAGAATTAGCAGTAAGGAAATTCCAAAAGAAAAACGGCTTAAAAGTTGATGGAATAGTCGGCCCGAAGACATATTCTCTTCTTCTTTCCGAAGAAGAGCCTTCAAGGACAGAGATCCTTCCCCTTGACTTAAGGTGCCTTACGCTTACGGGAACTTTTGAGACTGGAAGGCCTCCTCCTGAGTGTTTTAGCGCTATAACTGGTAATTTCGACGGCCAAGGTATAAGTTTTGGGGCTCTCCAGTGGAATTTCGGTCAAGGATCGCTCCAGGTCTTACTTAAGGACATGCTCAGAGATTACAGAGATGTGATGGAGGAAATATTCGGGGAGCACATAACGGTTATCGAGGAGGTTCTAAAAGACAAAGAGAGCGCAATGGAGTTTGCCAATTCCATTCAGCATCCCATAAGGCATTTCATATACGAACCATGGCGTGGCATGTTTAAAGAACTTGGAAGAACAAGGGAGTTTCAGAACATACAGTTGCGGCACGCGAATAAAATATACAACAGAGCTCAAAATCTTTCCCGTGAATATGGACTCAAAACAGAAAGGGCCATAGCTTTAATGTTCGACATCATCGTTCAGTGTGGAGGAATAAAAAAAGCTACTGAGGCTTATTTGAGGTCTGAACTTAAAGATCAAGAGGAGGCAATTAAGCTCGAACTTATCGCAAAAAGGGTATCAGAACAGGTAAATCCAAGGTGGCAAACTGATGTTTATGACAGAAAGATGTGCATTGCAAGGGGAAGAGGGTTTGTACACGGTGTATGGTACGATTTGGAAGAACAGTTCATGATACGTCTGGTGGAGGTGTAAGATGGGTTTACTTGGTATACTAGCCGTTATTGGACCAATAATTGAAAAGGTTTTAAAGGTCGTCGAAGAGGTTGTTCCGATTTGCTCCTCTTTTTAGGCTTC
Source organism: Thermodesulfobacteriota bacterium (assembly GCA_025062045.1). Lineage (NCBI taxonomy): Bacteria > Pseudomonadati > Thermodesulfobacteriota > Thermodesulfobacteriota bacterium. The sequence goes on along the minus strand of JANXAF010000003.1, from coordinate 1,282 downwards.
CTTCGCTTGAGATCCCTCCTGATATGTGGACACTTCTCGAAATTGGAATAGGTGGCTACGTTGTGGGAAGATCTGCTGAGAAGATTGTAAAGACATGGAAAAAGGGGTAGAGGATTGTTAATTACCACCGAAAGACCAATCATCCGGCAGAGACCGGAGGATAAGTTTCTTACACGATCATTCCTTCCTCCAAATCCCAAAAGGAAAGGGGAAGGGGGGTTAAGAAGAAAAGGGTATTTTAAGCATTCATATAAGAAGGTAGACGGCGTTTGGCATCTCTGCGATATCCACGGATGTCCGGTTATCAAAGCAGCTCCGGATCTTGCCGCTAGATTAGAGGCCGCATCATCCTTAAGTATGAACGAACCTAATGGTCCGTCATCGCTAGGCCCGCAAATGGACGAGCTTCCATCAATAACAGTTGTAACGGTTGTACTAAATAATGCAAAAGGTTTCGAGAAGACCGCTCTCAACGTTTTTTCTCAAGACTACCCAAACTTCGAATTTCTGGTCATAGACGGGGGTTCGACAGACGGGACAGTAGATGTGATACGCAAATATGAGCATTCCATCGATTACTGGGTCAGTGAAAAGGACAGCGGCATAGCAGATGCTTTCAACAAAGGGATCACACTTTCTTTTGGTACCTATATCAACTTTTTGAATGCCGGTGATATCTTTACTACACCAAAAGCTCTGTCTTATGTGGCAAGATATTTGACTCGTGGTCAAAGGATTTTGTCCTTTTTCGCTAAATTTGGTTCGCGTACTATTCCCAAAAGACCGGTAGAGAATGATTCCCCCCTTTGCAGAAAGGCCATGATTTCGCATCAGGCATCCTTTATAAAGACAGACGTCTTCAGGGAATGGGGGCTTTATGACACAGGATTAAGGTTACGGATGGACTACGAGTTTTGGACCAGGATACTGAGATCCGAAAAATTTCTTTTTGTTCCGGAAATTCTTGTAGATTACGATCCTCATGGTATTAGCGGAAAAAATATCGAGCAGTTCTACGAAGAAGAGCTGATAGTTAACAAAAAGTACTTGAATCTATTCGAGCGTCTTTTTCGCAGGGCGGTAATAATCATTAGAAAACTTCAGTTAGGCCCCAAAAGAGTGTGGGGATCATTCTAATCCAGGTACTGTCGAGGCATTCTTCCCTTTTCGGCAAATTCTACTTGTTTCTACAAACTACGAGAGTGTAGGTGTTAAACTGCCAGATGGGATACTTTACACTATCGTTTTGACTCATTTTTTACCTTCCTTTCGGAGTGAACTG